>JANNLW010000109.1:0-7713 GCA_031397145.1 Sphingomonadales bacterium
TACATGGGATCGGGCGGAGCGCCTGAAGGAGTTCTCGCTGCCGCAGCGCTTCGCTGCGTTGGCGGCCAGTTCAAAGGCCGGTTGCTGTTCCGCAACGACGACGAAAAGAGCCGCGCGCGCAAGTGGGGCATCAAGGATCTCGATTATATCTATGATCTCAAGGAACTGGCGAAGGGTGATTGCATCTTTGCTGCAACGGGCGTGACAGACGGGTCCCTGCTCGACGGCGTCAAGCGCCTGAGCAACGGAACAATGACGACCGAGAGCGTTGTCATGCGTGCCAGTTCGGGCACGGTCCGCTGGGTGAAAGGCGAACACCGCAAGGCACATTAAATGCGATTTCACACTCGCCAGAGCTGTCATATATCTCTAACACAGCAACAATGCCCGGCCCACTGACCAGTACCGACAATCCTGACTTTGGTCGCGACTGGATTGCGCCATACGAAGATGAATCCGGACCACCAACCCCGCAACCTTCCCGCTGGGTCAGGCGCTGGTTCTGGATCCGTCGTGCTGTCATTGCATCCGCGATCCTTTTCAGCGTCCTTTTCCTGTGGCTGGCGCTGACGGCACCTCTGTCCAAATCGCTCCAGCCGATTGCTCCACCCCAACTGACGCTGCTTGCTGCCGATGGCCAGGCCTTTGCCCGCAATGGTGCAATCATCGATGAGCCCGTCAAGGTTGCGCAACTGCCCAAGCACGTAAAACAGGCCTTTATCGCAATCGAAGACCGGCGTTTTTATTCACATTGGGGTGTAGACCCGCGTGGAATTGTACGGGCAACGCTCAACAATATGGGCAGTGGGGGCACGCAAGGCGGCAGCACCATCACCCAACAGTTCGCCAAGATCACCTTTCTTACGCCCGAACGCAGCCTCTCACGCAAAGCCCGTGAATTGCTGATCGCCCTTTGGCTCGAGGCATGGCTGACCAAGGACGAAATACTCGAACGCTATCTGTCCAACGTCTATTTCGGCGATAATGTGTATGGCTTGCGGGCTGCTTCGCTGCACTATTTCTTTCGCCAACCCGAGCGCCTGACCCTGTCGCAGGCGAGTATGCTGGCAGGTTTGGTCCAGGCGCCGTCCCGTCTTGCGCCGACCAAGAACCCCATGGCCGCGCAAAAACGTGCGAAGATGGTGATAAATGCAATGGTCGCCGCTGGCTACATCTCGAAAGCCAAGGCGACGGCTACGGCTCCCGCGTCGATTGACCGGCGCGATCGGGAGAGCCTGCCGACCGGAACCTATTTTGCCGATTGGGCAATGCCGCAGGCACGGGCCATCGCCGAGGAATCCTATGGCGAGCAGAAGATCAAGACAACGCTTGATGCGCGACTTCAGAAGATCGCCCGTTCAGTCATTGCCAGTGCCCCGCTCGGCAATGCCCAAGTCGCGCTGGTCGCGATGCGCCCCAACGGTGAAGTGCTCGCAATGATCGGCGGGCGCTCTTACGATAAGTCCCCCTTCAATCGGGCGACGCAGGCAAGCCGACAGCCGGGATCGACTTTCAAGCTGTTCGTCTACCTTGCAGCCTTGCGTTCCGGAATGACCCCGGACAGCATGATCGATGATAGCCCCATCACGACCGGCGGCTATCAACCCAGGAATAGCGGCGAGCGTTATCGGGGCGAAATTACACTCAAGCAGGCCTTCGCGCGATCGAGCAATGTCGCGGCCGTCAAGCTGTACAAGAAAGTTGGCGGGGACGCCGTCGTCCGGGCAGCACGTGACCTTGGCATCAAGAGTCCGCTTTCGGAAGACCCAAGTCTGGCGCTTGGTTCATCCGGCGTAACCTTGCTCGAACTGACGTCCGCCTACGCCGCAGTGGCTGCGAAGCATTATCCGGTCAAACCGCATGGTATTCCCGTCAAGGAGGCTGGCATATTGGGAAAGCTCTTCTCTTCCGAACGCAGTTTTGGCACAAACACGGAAGAAATGTTGCTGGACCTGCTCGCCGCACCGATCAATCAAGGGACCGGGCATGCGGCTGCGCTACGCGTCCCCGCCTTTGGCAAGACCGGCACCAGCCAGGACAATCGCGACGCGCTGTTCATCGGCTTTGCGGGCGATCTGGTGGTGGGCGTTTGGGTCGGTAATGATGATAATGCGCCCCTGCGCGGGATCAACGGCGGCAATGTTCCAGCAGGAATTTGGCGCGATTTCATGAGCAAGGCGATCAGCGGCGCCGGGCTGCCAGCAAAACCCAGGCCAGCCGACGAGTCGATCGACGAAACGCTGGAAATCCCTCCGATCGAACTCGGCAATGACAGCGTCATTACCCTTGGCAACGACAGCAGCATCTCGCTCGACACGAATGTGGGGGATGTAAACGTGAATCTGAAGCTCGATCGAGACGGGCTGACGCTTGATACCAAGCCGCCACCCGAGAAGCTTGAGAAGTCGAAGTAAACCATTGCGGCCACAACGCGGTTCCGCCTAAGCCAGAACAATGCCCTCCCCGCTTTCCTTCCCGCGTTCCGTAACCGGCCAGACATGGGCGTGGCGCGGGGCGGCGGGAGAATGCGACGATCTGGTCGATCAATTGCTGCTTGCTCGCGGATGCCCTCCTGAAGCGCTGGCCGAGCATCGCAATCCGACGATCCGGGCCTTCATGCCCGATCCTTCGATTTTCCGCGATATGGATGCTGCCGCCGCGCGGCTGGCCGATGCGGTTGTGTCTAGCGAAAAGGTGATGATTTTCGGTGATTATGATGTCGATGGCGCTACGTCTGCCGCGCTCCTCATCCGCTTGCTGCGCGATCTCGGGCTTGAGGCTGGTGCCTATATCCCCGACAGGCTGATGGAGGGCTATGGACCGTCCGGCGAAGCACTGGTGAAGCTCGCACAGGGCGGATCGACGTTAATCGTGACCGTTGATTGCGGGGCACAGGCATTTGAGGCGCTGGCGATGGCCAAGGCAGCGGGCGTCGATGTCATTGTCGTCGATCATCACAAATGTGCGACCGCGCTTCCCATCGCCTTTGCGCTGGTCAATCCGAACAGGCTGGATGAAGGCGAAGGCGCAGCATTTGGCCATCTGGCCGCGGTTGGAATGGCCTGGCTGCTCGGGGCCGCGCTGATCCGGATTTTGCGCGAACGCGGGCATTTCGCTGCAGGAAGCGAGCCCAATCTGCTCGAATTGCTGGATATTGTTGCGCTGGGCACTGTCGCCGATGTCGCCCAGTTGCGGGGCCTCAACCGGGCGTTCGTCGCGCAGGGGCTGAAGATCATGGCCGGGCGGCGCAACGTCGGGCTCGACGCTTTGATAACCGCGTCGCGGCTCAAGCGCGCACCGATCTGTTCCGACCTCGGCTTTGCGCTGGGGCCGCGGATCAATGCGGGCGGGCGCGTCGGCAAATCCGATCTCGGTGTGCGGCTATTGACCACGACCGACCCGGATGAGGCGCGCGGGATTGCCGAAGAACTCGATCAGCTCAACAATGATCGCCGTGTGATCGAAGCCGGAGTTCAGGAAGAAGCTGAGGCGAAGGCCATCGGCCAGGGCAACCGCGCGGTCGCGCTGGTCAGCGGTAGCGGCTGGCATCCCGGCGTGATCGGGATTGTCGCGGGGCGCCTGAAGGAAAAATTCAACCGCCCCGCGATCGTCATTTCCGTCGATGCCGAAGGAATCGGCAAGGGATCGGGACGTTCGATTGCAGGCGTTGATCTTGGCGCTGCCGTTCTTGCGGCAAAGGACGCTGGACTCCTGGTCGCCGGAGGCGGTCACGCCATGGCGGCAGGGCTCACGATTGAGGCAGATCGGATCGATGCGTTTGCAGATTTCCTCGAAGAACAGCTTGCGACTGACGTTGCGAGATCAGGAGAAGATCGCAACCTGTTGCTCGATGCCGTCGTCGCCACCGGTGGCGTCACCCCTGCCCTTGTCGAGGCGCTCGAGGCTGGCGGGCCTTACGGAATGGGCTGGCCTGCCCCACGCATCGCCGCCGGGCCGATGCGCGTCATCAAGGCTGACATCGTCGGGACAAATCATGTCCGCGCCGTCATGGCCGGCGATGACGGGCGCTCATTGAAAACCGTTGCCTTTCGCCATTCGGAGACCGAGCTTGGTCAGGCGATACTCGGCGCGGGACGAGACCGGAGATTGTGGGTCGCCGGACGTGCCAAAATTGATGATTGGGGATCGAGACCGGCAGCAGAGCTGCATGTGGACGATCTCGCCTTTATTGATTGAGAAGGGAAAATCACCATGTTTAGCCATGTGACGCTTGGGACAAACAATTGGGCCCGGGCAAAGCCATTCTGGCACGCTGTCATGGCGGTGCTCGACCAGCCGATCTTTTTCGAAAGCGAAGGCGGGATCGCCTTTGGGCAGCCCATCGGCCCAAAGACCTTTATCGGCCCCAGTTTTGACGGCAAGCCGGCATCGAGCGGGAATGGCACGCATCTCGCCTTTTTGGCCAAGGACCGCGCGTCGGTCGATGCTTTTCATGCGACTGCGCTCGCTCACGGAGGGACAGACGAAGGCGCACCTGGACTCCGCCCGCATTATCACCCCAATTATTACGGTGCCTATGTCCGTGATCCCGATGGAAACAAGCTTCAGGCCGTCTGTCATTCCAAACACGGTTGACCCACACGTCTATTCTGGTAAGCGCGCGGCTCGCTTTGACGGCCCCTTCGTCTAGCGGTTAGGACGCGGCCCTTTCACGGCTGAAACACGGGTTCGATTCCCGTAGGGGTCACCAACGAAATCAATGACTTAGCGCGCTGACTCCGGCATTTTCCCCAATGGTTCCCTAATAAGCGGTTTTTTGGGCGAGGCTGCGACGCGGATTTGACGCGTATGAATATTCGCCCTGAGACTAGCATATGTCAATGTCTGAAATGTTGTGAATTCTGTTGAAAAACTCCAAGTGGCGTTTTGGCGAGTAATTTTCGAACGCGCGAGCATCTGCTCTCGCAACGACGATTCACGAGCAAGGGTCGGATTGAATCATTGTTTCCTAAAATCCATCCTGAGGTAGTCGCGCGGGAGTTTTTCAACAGAATTTTGTCGATTCCGGAATGTCCACTGTGGATGGCTCCCGCGTTGCAAGCATAAAGTGATGATCTGGCGTTTCGTCGGGTGCAGTCGTCCGTCCGGCCTGTTTGGCGTTTGACGACACTTGTTTGATGAGAGGTGATCGGCCCACCCGCTCTGTCGATGTTGGCCATGTCAATAGATCTGACGCTCAGTGCCAGAACCTCTTCGCATCCAGAAACTTCTCGCGAGCGTTTGTGGCCCTGTCGATGAGCTCATCCTTGGGTTTATCTGCAAGAAAGACATCCGGACCCTCAGGCGGTTCCATTCCAATCTCGGTAAATAGCGCAGACCCGGTTGCGATGTCATTCAGCGTCCCGAGTTCGGCCAGAAGGCGATCGAGCGCGCCCATAAAGCGCTTGTAGCGGCGCGCTTGACGTTTATCATCAAACAGCAATTCGAAGAATCCAGCGCAGTATCGCAGCCTTTTGGCATCTTTGCGGATACGGTGACGGCCAGTATCATCAAGGCTGGCAAGATCGCCCGCACTCTTTTTGATCCTTCGCCGACAGCGCTCCAATTGTGCGATCGCGAAATCGCATGGAGAGACAGAGCGCGCAATGTCGGTTTCTGGATTGGACAACCAGCTGCCCACAGCCAGCCATTGGCCGAGGGCGAGCAGCAACTTCCGTGCCCGTTGCGATGCAAGTGCGGTAGCGACGTCGGCATAGGATGCCTTGGCGGCCGTCCGCAGCGGTTCTGCAAACATATTGTCCTCTACCCGCAAGACAATCACGTCGAGGTCGCGCGCGCGGCCAAGGACGCCAGACAGCCAGCGCAGCTCTTGTTGAATTGGCACCAGCTTATCGTCTGCGAGGATCGGCCTGAATATTGAAATTGCCGATCGCAATCGGCGCAGACCGACACGCGCCTGATGCAATGCCGACGGGTTGTTCCAGCCTATCAGACTCTCGTTCAGGCGGAACTGTCTGACGCAGGATCCCGCGATTTTCTGGAAAGCGTTCGTGAGCGTTGTTTCTCGCTCCAGCCTGACCTTCTCGGCCTTTTGCGACACTATCGCCGATTCCCGAAGCCTCCTGCCGCGCTCTGATTTGCTCAGTACGCCAATGCGTATCGGCGCGACAGCGTCCATCTTCTGTGCAAAATCGAACAATGCGGCGGGATCCCCCCGTTTAAGCTCCAGTTCCACCTCGCAGACAGGCGTCTGCCTGTCGCCTGCGGTAATCATGCCGCGATCCAGGACCAGCTCAAATTCTGAATGGTCATGAAGGACGGTCCATGTCCGACGTTCGATCTGCATGTCAAACTGGGGGAATAGCGTACTCGCTCGTGCGCCCAGAAGTGCCTTTATGGGCGTTCTGCCGTCGATCATCGGCGTGACCGACTTTGTAGCGTGCTCCCATTCCGAGCGAACGAACAGGCCAGCCGCAATCGCGCCGTCTCTCTTCACGGTTTGCTTGCGCTTGCCGTCACATTCTCTGATGCGCAGCGAGAATCCGGACTTGGCCAGAAAACCATCCGGTGTGTCGAAATACGCGGTGCGCTGGTCTGCTGATATGGGATAACCGGGCAATAATCCTGAAGCTTCGAGCGCTTTGGAACTTTCGACAGAAAGTTCAATCTTGAGTTCAACCTCCTTTGCCATCTCCAAGCCTCACTCAGTATCCCACCTGGCCGGAATCGGGCCAGACCTGTGACATTAGCCCAAAAATCGACAAGATTCAAAATTGCGCCGAAGGCGGCACCATCAAAGTGACCAGAATGTTGTTCGCTCGTAGTCGGATTGGAAAATGGCCAAGCTTTTGCTTTGACAGCACCCGCGCTTCTTATCGCTTCCTTGCTGGCACGGTTCCAAGCTTGTTACTTCAATGCAGGAAGCACCGCACCTGGAAGTGATACATTCAAAATCCGCGCAAGTGTCGGGGCGATGGCACGCATGTCAATCTCACCGAAATCATGTCCTTTGGCGATCCCTGGTCCCATGATCATGAACGTAGAGCGCATGGTGAGCGAACGTGGAAAATACCCGTGCATGCCTTTAGATCGGGACATCCGCATCACTTCGCCCGCCCCCCCCTTGAAGCCGCCACTCATCGCACCGGGAGCCAGATCGATGTAGAAGCTGGCCAAAGGGTTTCCGTGCATGGCAGCGATTTCCCCATGCTGAACGATCGATGCGATGAACATTTTCGGATCCGCTTTGAGGCGATCGAGCAAGGCGCCAACCCGCGCTTGAAGTGCATTGTCATCAGGCTTCGAGAGCATCACCGCAATTGATCCACCCGACGGCCATGGCATTGCCTGCCAGTCAGCGATCTTGCCGTCCCCATCAAGACTGATGAGCTTTTCATCAATGAAAGCGCGAAAGAGATCGATCTCTACCGTGGTTGGCGCAAAGCCATGGTCGCTCACCAGCGCGATCACCGCATCAGGACGCGCGGCGCGTTCGGTCGCAATCAGTTTTCCGACAATTGCATCGATCCGCTCAAGCACAGCATCGGCTTCGGCTGTGTCAGGACCCGACACGTGCTGCTGGTGATCGTACGCGGTCAGATACACCGTCGCAAAGTCGGGCTTCTGATCCTTGATCAGCTGTGCGACAAACAAACTGCGATTCTCATCGCCCTGAATCGATTCATCGATGCCCTGCATGTAAGGTTCACCGACTTCTCCTTCGAGGCGTTCAATGAGCCCGGGCGTTGCCAG
>JANNLW010000069.1:0-10922 GCA_031397145.1 Sphingomonadales bacterium
ATCACCGCCGCAACCGCACCCAACTGGCTCGCCCTCGAACCCGTCCTCTGCGTCGGTGGATCATGGATCGTCCCTAAAGACGCGCCCAGTCACAAACTCATCGAAACAAACGCGCGAGAAGCCTGCCAGTTGGTGCGTGAAGGAACTCGTTGACCCGGTCAATTTCATCACGCATCGGCTTGTTGCAGGCTAATTGGACTGACGAGGAGGCGCATATGCACACGGAAGAAGGGAAGCATCGCTCGATTGTCGGCGAGCGATGGCCGTTCTTCTGGGCGGGCTGTGCGTCCATCACGCTGGGGGTGCTCTTGCACTTCCCAATGCTCGTGATGGCACACAGGATGGGAAACCATCTTGCTGGCATGCCAATGGATCGATCGATGTACCTCGGGATGGCACTCATAATCGGCGGCGTACCAATTGCAATTTTTGGCGCCCTCCCAAAACACCGTGTAGCTCATGGCAGTCATGCCGGGACGATGTTCGAAGCTCCGGACCAAACACCGCTTGGACGCTGGCATGTCGTCGTGCTGGTCGTTTTGACGCTGGGCCTGATCATCGACACGATGAAGCCGGCAACACTGGGCTTTGTGTTGCCCGGGATAAAAGGCGAGTATCAGATAGCGAAATCCACTGCGGCGCTCCTCCCGTTTGTTGCACTGATCGGGACGACGGTCGGGTCATTCTTGTGGGGCTGGTTCGCCGACACCTATGGTCGTCGTGTCTCCATCCTACTCTCCACCATATTGTTTGTCTCAACGTCGATCTGCGGCGCCATGCCGTATTTCGAATGGAACCTCGTCATGTGTTTCCTGATGGGATGCTCTGCCGGAGGAATGTTGCCGGTCGTCTATACCCTCCTCGCCGAGATCATGCCGCCGAAACATCGCAGCTGGGTCCTGGTGCTTGTCGGCGGAACTGGATTGGTCGGCGGATATCTTGCTGCGAGCGCGGCGGCGCATCTATTTGAGCCGGTGTTCGGCTGGCGCAGCCTTTGGCTGCAAGGCTTTCCGACCGGGTTGCTGCTGCTCGCGCTTGCATACTGGATCCCGGAATCGCCGAGGTTCCTGCTCGAACAGGGGCGCACTGCAGAACTTGCCAACATGGCCCGCAAATTCGGAATTACCCGCCGGGATCCTGCGGCCACCCCGACAGGGGAACCAACGACGGACGCGAGTCATCGAAGGTTGAGTCTGGCGCTGGTAATCACTGCTCTTTCATGGAGTTTCGTCAACTTCGGACTTCTGCTCTGGCTCCCGTCCGATTTGCAGGAGCGCGGTTTCAGCGCCGAGTTGGCGAGTGGCATCATCGCCAGTTCGGCCCTGATCGCATTGCCCACGATCATGCTCGCCGCAGCGCTCTACAGTCGATGGAGCAGCAAATGGACACTGATCGGGACGGTGGTGCTTACCATCATTGGTCTGATCGGCGCGTTACTGCCGACGCCTATTCTTGCCTCGCAGCTCGTGCTTGTATCGGTAATTGCCATACTGATCGTTGGTACAAACGGCATGATCGCCGTGCTGCTGCCCTATGCCGCCGAGAACTATCCGTTGGGCATGCGTGGACGTGCAACAGGACTGGTGGCGGCGGGGAGCAAGTTTGGCGGAGTGGCGGTACAGGGGCTTGCCCTGGTCGGCTTGATCCCGACGCTTGGCGGCACAGCCTTCACACTGCTTGTTCCAATGGCGCTCTCGACAGTTTTGGTTGCAAGATTTGGACGCGAGACGCGAGGGCGCAGCTTGCGAGAACTCGAAACGGCTGCATGAGAGCGGAATGGATTGAGTGGTTCGGACAGCCATCCTTGCTGGCGCAATCCACGACCTGAGGTTATCCGTTTCAAACGGCTAACATCGGGGAAAAACTGGTGGGCGTGGCAAGGATTGAACTTGCGACCCCGGCGATGTCAGCACGAGCTACCTACGCAAATCTAACGTTTTCGTTGCGGAATTGACCGGTTCCTGGAACGGTTTTGCGAGGATTGCACGACCTACCTTTAAGTTGTCGGTTCAATTTGAACCAAGCGAACACTGTGTAAGAGGGTAGGGGCAGCGGTAACAGTATTTAACCCACAGCGCGGTGGTGTCAGTCCGATGCGAACTCGTCTCCGGTACACGAAATTTGTCCTTCGAGCTGATCTCGTCAGGTCGCGAGATTCTGCCACTCAGCCAAAGCAGCCGGGCGTCTCCGCTTGTATTCCTGACGACTGACGAGGTGGCGCTCCTGATTGAAATGATTGTGGACCTGGGCCTGGACCGAACTGAATTTCTGCAGCGTCTTCATCCTTCGAAATCTAAGCATGACGCGCTCTCGCCTACGCAGGGGAAGGTGTGAATTTTCAACACGGTTGTTTAACCACCTGCCCATTTCGCGACGATCGAGATTGCCAAGCTCACGCATGGCCGCGGGATAGGATTTGAGTCCGTCGGTGACGATGGCCTCGACCTTCCCATGCCGTTTCAGCGTGCGCTTCATGAATTCCAGAGCCGTAGTTTTGTCCCGTATCTTGGTGACAAAGGATTCCAGAATCTCACCTTCATGATCCACCGCGCGCCACAAATAATGGAGCTCGCCATTGATCTTCACATAGGCCTCATCAAGATGCCACCGCCAATGGCGAACGCCCCGCATCCGGTTCATTCGCTGGCGCCGGATGTCAGCCGCGAACATTGGGCCGAACCTGTTCCACCATAGTCGGACAGTCTCATGACACAATTCGATCCCGCGCTCGAAGAGAAGATCCTCAACATTGCGCAGGCTCAGTGGAAACCGAACGTAGAGCAACACTACGAGCCGGATTACTTCCGGCGACGAGTGAAAATATCGGAACGGGTTAGCTGGTTTTCGAGGACGTGGCTTTCCACTGCCCTACCTCACATGCCGCATCATTGCCAACCGGTGCAGTTGCTTTGACATCACCTCTCGGAGGGCAGCAGTTCGGACACCAAGATGGCGACGGGGACATGGTCAAGGAATTGCTTGAATCGTTCACTCTGAAGCGCGTTTGCGAGCCCCGGTGTTTCCAGAAGCCTTTCGACCCGTTCCGCATCTTCACCTTGCATATCGCGTTACTCCACCGAACGATGGAGTCCGCGTAACAGAATGCCACACGGAATAATACTTGAGGCCCAAATAGATCGATTCACTGCGTAGCAATGAAAAATGAACGGAGGGCACGGCCCAATTCCGGTCGTCGCGCGGCAACTAAATGAGCGACAGCTTTCGGAGAGCGAGCTCGTCGCCGGGAACGACCGGGATGTCGTCGGAAGCAGACATCGCATCATTTTCTATGGGAAATGACCGGAAGGTTGTGGATTCCGGACGGGCGGGTTTTGGGCTGCAAGGTCATAAGCTGACGTTGGTTTGCGCAGGAGGTCAACGGCAGCTGCCGCTGATATGGCTGACGTACGCGGCCCTCATCCCCGTACTGCCGCTTCGATTGCCGCAACGTCGATCTTCTTCATCGGGAACATCGCCTCAAACGCGCGCTTGCCCGCCTCGCCGCCTGCAGCGACCGCGTCGGTCAGGACTTTGGGCGTGATCTGCCACGACACGCCCCATTTGTCCTTGCACCACCCGCACTGGCTGTCCTGCCCGCCATTGCCCACGATGGCGTCCCAATAGCGATCGGTCTCGGCCTGGTCGGCGGTCGCGATCTGGAAGCTGAAGGCCTCGCTGTGCTTGAAGATCGGCGGGCCGTTCAGGCCGATACAGGGGATGCCGAGCACGGTGAATTCGACCGTGATGACATCGCCCGCCTTATTGCCGGGGGTGTCGACGGGGGTCCGGTGAATCTTCCCGACATCGCTGTCGGGAAAGGTCGCTGCGTAGAAGGCCGCTGCTGCTTCGGCGTCGCCTTCATACCACAGGCACAATGTTGCATGGGTCATCGTCTATCCCTTCCTGCTGCCGACGAGGCCGAAGAACGCACTCTGCGGGTCGATGGCATTCATTGAGAAATCGCCGCCGGGGATTTCAACCGGGCCATGGATCACCTTGCCGCCGTTTGCCCCAATATGCGCGACGGCGTCGTCGATGTCGGCAACGCGGAAATAATGGGTCCATGCTGACACTGGGACTTGGGGCATCTTGGGCATGACCGCACCCAGCATCCCGTGCCCCGGCGGCGACCCGTCGGGCGCGCGGCCGGTGTGGCGCAGGAACTCGTATTTCCCCATCGGCCCCATATCCATTTCGCCATCTTTCACCCAGCCGAAGCGCTGGCCATAGAAATGCAGCGCGGCCGCCGGGTCGCTGGTTGCCAGCTCGTTCCACGCGCAATGGCCGATGCGTGGGCGGTCATAAGAAAAGGCATTGCTCGCCATCTCCGGGTTATCGGCGGGCGGGGTCGGCTTCATCACATAAAATGCCGCGCCCTGTGGGTCGGCAACCATCGCGAACCGACCGATGCCGGGCATGTCGCGCGCTGGCATATAGATACTGCCGCCGCCGTAGGTGACCGATGCCACCATCGTGTCGACATCATCGACCAATATGTAGCCGATCCAGCACGGGCGCGCGCCGCCCCCAGTCATTTCGGGCGTCAGCTGCAACATGCCGCCGACGCCGCCCTCGCTGCCGTGGATCTCGCGGTAGTCGTCGCCACCGTCAAAGCGCCAGCCGAGCATCGGGCCGTAAAATGCCTCGGACGCCTTCGCGTCGGGGGTCATCAGTTCGTACCAGATGTAATCGCCATGATGATTGGTCATCGGTCCTCTCCTCTTTCAAAGCCGCTCCCCTCCACGGGAGGGGAGACTACATCGTCACCACCGGCACGAACCCGCCATAGATCATCCGCTTCCCATCGAACGGCATCGGATTGGTCGCCGGGTCCATGCGCGGGTCCTTGAAGTCGTCCGACATCATCCTGGCCATCGCAGCATCGCGCGTGGCCTTGTCGGGCCATTCGATCCAGCTGAAGACAATGCTCTCGTCCGCGGTCGCCTGCACCGCGCGGCGGAAATCGGTCTGCTTGCCGTCGGGCACGTCGTCCTGCCAGCACTCGAGGATGCGCGTCGCGCCCATCTCCATGAATATCGGATCGGCGTTGGCCGCATGGTCGATGAATTTCTGCTTGTTCGCGGTCGGCACCGCGATCACGAAACCGTCAATATAGGGCATGTCACTTCTCCGCTTTGATGGGGCATCCGATCGACCAGCGATAACCAAATGGATCGACGATCTGGCCGTAACGGTCGCCGATATGGATATGCGCTGTAAGACCACCGGTCGGGCCTTGGTCGGGATGTCGTTCCATTCTTCCTCTCCTGCATCGGGTGTCGTGATCGATTTACCGGCCGGCTTCGACATGCTTCTTGAAATTGTCCAGGATCGCCTGCCAGCCCTGCCGTTGTAGCTCGATCGAGTTCTCGGCTTCGGCGTCGAACGTCACGCGGACCTTCGTCGCATCTCCGACCGGCAGGAACTCGACTCTTCCGGCTCTTCCGCCCAGATCATACTCCAGCAGCGCTTGCGGAACGACCTTGGTGTAAGTGCCCTCAAAATCGAAGCCGATGCTGCCATCCTTGGCCTCCATGCGCGAACAGAATGCGCCGCCTTTGCGCAGGTCGACAGTCGCACGGGTCGTGTGCCAATCGTCGGACGCCGCGTTCCATTTCATGATGTCTTGTGGGGTGACGTACGCGTTCCAAACGCTGCCGATGGGCGCTGCGACGTCGGCTTCAACGGTGATTTTCATGGCCGTTCCGCGACTTCAGCGCGTTTTGATTTTCGATTGTAGACGCACAACATTTTTGCTGTGGCACCATTCATATGCCGCTGCGGGTAGACTCCGAAAACCGGTCTGACATCAATCGACAGTTGGTCGCTAAAGTGCGTCGGTGGACCGACCCGCGCCTGCCGGAGACCTGATTGCGCGATGCATGCTTTGGCCGACCGTTGGTCCAGCGCGCGCCATGAGCCCGAGGAAGAGGCGTGCGCCGCACCTCCTGTCAGCACGGATAAGATGAACAGCAAGCGAACAGGTCTCCCGGCTAGGCCTTTCGAAATACACCATCGAGGCGTGGTGATCATTGTCAATTCAGAACCACTTCAGCGACATTTTCTTTATCAATTGTTTTGGGCGTTGGCATCGTCGGAATCCTTAGCATAAGCGAGGCAAGAGAAACACTTAAGCTCGCGGATTGTTCCGGCTGGGCGCACGGGACAGTGTCAAGTTGTCCGCGCGATACTGCCACCGCCATCCGCCCGGCAATATTCTGGCGTCATGATGCGAGGATTGGGTTTGCCGTTTGCAGCCCAGCGACGACGGAGAACGACATGGTGATTGAAATTGCCCCCCGGAGTGGCACAAGCAAGCGCGCAAACATATCCGTCGTGGCAATACTGAAGTGAGGCGGCAGCTAGGCGGCGACGGCCCGCTCGATCTACTGGCAGGGGTAATTGGCCTGGCGACGCTTGGCATTTTTGCGCTTTGCAGCCGCTGATTTTCTGAGGGACGCCGCAATGGCCGAAGAGTCGGACGAACTGGAAAGTCTGGTTTTGCGCACCGGATGGCGGTCAGCGCCATTCGTTCAGGCCAATCGATTGGTGCCAATTGCCTCATCCATTTAGAGTCCTCCTTCGAGGAGGAGCCCGTCCGACTTCGGTCGCATACAGACTATGGCATATTCGACAGCCTGTCACACGACCTATCATCATCTTTATCGCATCGTCCGGGGACGAGGCTTCTTTTCAACCACATCCGGCAACATCACTGACAATGTCATCATGAACTATCTCGATAAACATACCAAACCCATCGAAAAAGGCCTCAGGCCATTCAATTGGTCCTGTCGGCCTCAGCCGGTCTGCCAACTAGACAATAACTCGTTCGCTTGGCCCCTTAATTCGTTATCGCGCGCCTTTGTCATTAACCTGCTTTCGACTTGCGGGCGGATGCGATTCCGGTGACACACGCGCTCATGGGTGGAAAAGCACATGAGTCCGGGGACGGCATAGCGAAAGAGGCTACCAAATCCTCCGAACTATTGGCCGCCTGTTATGACGATGTTAGGCGAATTGCCCGGCGCGTTATCTCACAGGACCGGATGAACCAAGTTCTGCAGGCGACCGAACTGGCTAATGAAGTAGCGATCCGCCTGATCGGCGTGGATCGCATGGAAATAAATGGCAAGGCACACATGTTGGCAATGGCAGCGCGAACAATGCGGCGGGTGTTGATCGACGAAGCGCGCAAGGGCTCGAGGGCGAAACGTCACGCACCAACGATGATAACTGCTTGGCCAGATGATCCTGCGAACAGTCTCATCGAAATTGGCGATCTGGACCGCGCGCTGACAGCGCTGGAGAAGTTTTCTCCCGATCATTCGCAAGTTGTGGAACTACGTTTTATGCTTGGCCTGACGGTGGAGGAGGCGGCGCTCGCCAGCGGAATTCCGGAACGAACGATCAAACGACGTTGGCAAGCTGCGCGGGCTTGGCTTCTCGATTATTTGCATGAATAGAATGTCTAATCCAACCGCGATCGATGTAGAGCGGCGCGCACTCGCTCTTTTTGAACGGCTCTCCAGCCAGCCTGAGAATCTTCGGTTTCGGAATCGAGTACTGCAAAATGAACCCGAGGCTGTCCTTGCGCGCCTTGATGCTTTTGAGGCAAGCGTTGCCCGTGCTCAGCGAGCAATTCCGACACTCATTCCGGGAAGCGCAGACTGCGACAACACACTTCCGCCGCCCCAAAAAGTCGGACCCTATAGGCTGATCGAAAAAATCGCGCGTGGAGGAATGGGCGATGTATGGCTCGGAAGACGTGACGACGGACTCTATGAACAAAAAGTTGCGATCAAGCTGATCCAACGTCATGCTCTGGTAAAAGCTGGCGCAGCATTTGACGATGAACGACGTTTTCTGGCTCGGCTCGAGCATCCAAATATCGCCCGCCTGATCGATGGAGGACTGACCGAAGACGGCTTACCTTGGCTTGTTATGGAATTTTTTGAAGGCGTGGCTATCGACGTTGCCAGTAAACTTCGCACCGATCCGGAACGTGTCGCTTTGTTTATTCGGGCTGCCGATGCTGTGCAGTATGTCCATAGCCGTTTGATAGCCCACGCCGATTTAAAACCATCCAACATCATAGTTAATGAGAATGGACGGGTAAAACTGCTCGATTTCGGAATCTCCCGGTTAATTGGTGCTGGTGAACATGTCGGGGTTGGATCAGGACCAGTCACCAGAGAATTTGCAAGCCCGGAACGCCTGAAAGGCGCAGGACCATCGGTGGGAGACGATGTGTTCGCATTGGGCAAAACTTTCGCATTGATGCTCGAAGGGAGCAAAGATGCCGATTTGGCGGCAATTTCTCAAAAGGCTCAGAACCCGGATGAGTTATTGAGGTATGGCAGCGCTGCCGCAATGATTGCTGATCTTGACCTCTGGCGCGCGCGTCTCCCGGTTTCTTCCGTGGTCAACACTAGGCGCTACCGAGCGAAAAAATTTATCGGCCGGCATCGTATTGGTGTGCTTGCAACTGCTGCTGCGATGCTGCTGTTGAGTGCGACATCCGTGATTGCAACGGCAAATTATATTCGGGCGGAGCGTGAAACGCGCTATGCACTTGCTCGTTTTGAGGACGCGCGCGGGGCATCCCGTTATATCTCACTTGATCTGCTCAGCGACCTTGCAACCCGACCTGGAACACTGACGCTGCGCACTGAAGCGGCGCTGGTCGCACAACAATATCTCGATCGTCTGGCAGAAAGCAGATCCGCACCATCAGCCGTTCGTCTTGAAGCTGCCGAGGGATTATTGAGGCTTGCTGCCGCTCAGGGACGTCCCGGAGATCCCAATCTAGGGCAGGTCGACGCGGCAAAGCGCAACCTGCAAAGAGCTTGGCAACTGGCCGGCCAAATCGACGGCACCGATGCTCAACTGCTCAAAGTGAGGATCCGCCTCGATCAGGCGCGCCTTGTATCGATGGCTGACAACACCATCGAACAAGCATTGAGTTATCTGGAGGAGGCCCAAAACCTACTTGAACAGAATAAAACCGCTCCCGCCTTGCTTCGGGTACAATATTATGCCGAGCTAGCTTCATCGCTGGAATGGAAAGGCGATTACGCTGCCGCGATTCGGGCCGTGCGCATCGGAAAAGCGTTGCTTCCTCAAGATGAAAAACGTGATACGCTGTTGTTGAACGCCGCAATTGTAGATTTGTTGGCCGAGGCCAATTTTTATGCGGTCAATGGAAAGGCTGCGATCGCACCGTATCGTGAGGCATTGGCCATCCTCGAGCGCGCTGCTGTCCTTTTTCCAAAAGACCAGATTGTCGTCCGCCGACTCATGAGGGCCAAGTGGGCACTTGCCACCACTATCGTTGACAATGGGAGCCCTGGCGAGGCGCTCAGACTGATCGAGCAATCGAGCGTCATTGGTCAGAACATTGTTGCATCTGATCCGGAAGATCAAGACGCGCAACGGATGCTCCGCATCAGTGAAAATGCTCGCGGACAGGTGCTTGCAGCAAACGGACGCATTGATGAAGGGATCGGACTTTTCAAGGCCAATGTGGCGGAACGCAGATCGCTGTGGGAATCACGGCCTGGAGACGCGATGCGGCTGCGCGACTACATGGTTGCCGTAAAGGCTCTAGGCGATATGCAAACGACGTTTGGTCAAAAATATGAAGGCTGCCAGTCCTATTTGCGCGCAAGCTCTCTGATAGCCGAACTGGAACGACGCGGACGATTGACCGGGATGGATGCGATTGTCACTCGCCCGGATATGACCAACCGAGAGTTGAAATTCTGTGCCACATCGGGACGGGTTGGGAAAAACTGACCTAGCCACAAGGGAGTTGGCCCGCAAACTCGACGCACTGCGCCTTCACTAGTGTTACTCGAAATGCGGGAAAGACAATGACGACGATGGGATCGTATAGATTTGTCATAATAGTGATCGTGATGGCATGTTCCACGCAAACGCAGGCGGCCGTTTTAGCAACGCTCTCAACGGGAGCCCCGAACGACACCTTCTATTCGAATGCCACCAAACTGGACTTCGCTTCCCTAGCCCTCGACACCGTATCTGAACCCAGTGCAACCGAGCGTCGCGGGTTTGGCATTGCAGGAGCGTTGGACTTCACCGATCCGGGCCATTTTGGCCCGCTTGGCATTACCTGTGCTGAGCAACGCTGGGACTGCGGATTTCCGGCGACAGAATCGGTCAGAAGTGCAATCCCCGAACCTGCCAGCCAGGCAATGATGATGGCGGGTTTCTGCCTGATTGGTTTTGCGATAAGCGGACGGTCCAAATCGGCGCTGCCATCGTTCGTCTGAGGCTGAATTCTACCTCATCAATCGTAATGTAGCCCGGAAGGCATCTCGGCGCTGCCGGCACCCGTGCATATTTGGTCAAACGCGAATTGCATTTCTGCATTTCATCGGGATGAGAAATCCTGACAGAGTGGCGAGGCTTGTCCCAGAACGAAACAAAATGCCCATTATCGAGCCCCAATCCAAAGTAACTGCCATAACTTTAAGTATAGACGAATCGAGTTAATTGCGAAATACCCATTCGCGCAGGTCGCATTTTACTGGTGGAAAAGGTTCGGGAGAGAACCGCCACCGCGATTGCTTTCACATGGACTGACCATATGCCGCTCGACGATGGTCGCGGCTGACGTTGGTCCAACGATTCGATCAGCAAAGGGGGTGTAGTGCGATGCATAACGCGGTGGCTGTAATGGCGGAAGTGGGCCAGAAGTGGCGACGCGTTCGTCTCGTTTTGGCACAGCATGCTCCACAAAAAACTCTTTGAATGGATGGCCCCGAATCCGGGCGGCTCACGCCTTAGTCTTCAGTCGCATGAATTTCGCCGCGAGACTCCGAGATGGAGCAGCGGCCTGAACCAGTCGGGCGTCCGGTCTTCGATCAATTGTCTAAACCATTTTGCCCATCTGCACC
>JANNLW010000090.1:0-4295 GCA_031397145.1 Sphingomonadales bacterium
GAAACCGTATCGCCCGCAAGTGGCCCGCCGACGGCGCCCTGCGCATTGATCGCATTGAAGCGGCCATACGAGATGCGGCCATAGCCGTTCAAATCCTCGCCCGGCTTCTTTGAATCGAACTTGACGATACCTGCCGGTGTGTTGCGACCGAAGAGGGTTCCCTGCGGCCCGCGCAGAACTTCCACCCGATCAAGGTCGAACACCGGGAAACCCTTGAGGATCGGATTTTCAAGCACGACATCATCATAGACAAGGCTGACCGGCTGCGATGCATTGAAATCGAAATCGGTATTGCCGAGCCCACGGATATAGAAGCGCGGGAAAGTCCGCCCAAACGACGATTCAACAATCAGGCTGGGGACGCGCGCTGAAAGAAAGCGGACGTCCTGGCCGCCCGACGCAATGGCATCGAGCTTTTCGCCACCGACAGCCGTGATTGAAAGCGCAACGTCCTGGAGGTTTTCCTCACGCCGTTGCGCTGTGACGACGATATCGCCCAAGCCGTCTTCGGTCGCGGCATTGGCCGCTTCCTGGGCAAGAGCCGGCATCGACACGCCCGCAAAAAGGATGAAGGACGCAAGTCTGGCGGAAGTTGAGCGCATGGTATGGGTCTCCGTTCTGTGCACCGGAAGGCGTGATGCGTGGCTATTTCCGCACAGGGCGTCAACCCTTTCGCCAGAATCCCTGTCGCTTTCCGGCCCGATGTTGCGCAAATGTAACGCAATCGCCATCAAGCGGGCATGTTGCTTGAAACCATCGCGGCGGCACTTGTCCTGACAAACATCATGCTTGTCGCGCTCAGAAGCCTTTGGAATTATCTCTTCGCGCTCCTTGCAGTGTCTGTTTACGCCTACATCTTCTTCGAGGCGAAGCTCTACAGCGATGCCGGGCTGCAACTCTTCTTCTTTGCGGTGAACCTTTATGGCTGGTGGGCATGGTCTCGCAACAAGGCTGATTCCGGAGCCATCGCCGTTGAACATCTGACCCTATGGGGAAAGACGCTGTGGATCCTGGGCTCCGTTATCGCAATTCTTGGATGGGGAACGATGATGGCCCGCTTGACCGATGCGAGCTATCCCTATTGGGATGCCGCCGTCGCCATGCTCTCGGTCGCTGCCCAAATCCTGATGACTCGGCGCTACATCGAAAACTGGCACTGGTGGATTGTCGTAAACGCGATATCGATTCCGCTCTATGTCAGGAAGGACCTCTATTTGACGGCAGCGATTTACACGCTTCTTCTCGCAACGGCGTTCTGGGGACTGTTGAAGTGGCGTCGCGCCGAGCAGGCTGGGTCATGAAAACCATCTGCCTCCACGGCCCTGAAAGCACTGGCAAGTCGACAATGGCGACGCTGCTCGCTGCGCATTTCGATTGTGAAATCGTCCCTGAATATGGCCGGGCCTACTGTGAGGAGCACGGCACCGATATCGCCATGCACGATCTGGTCGTCATCGCACAAACGCATCGGAAAATGACGGTTGGCGCAAAATCGCGCGCGCGCGACTGGCTGGTTCTCGATACTGATCCCGTCATGACTGCGGTGTGGGCCGTTATGATGTTTGGCCATCATGATGCGTGGTTTGACCGCTTCACCGATGTCGCAGACATTTACCTTTTGCTTGATATCGACCTGCCCTGGGTCGACGACGGCCTGCGAATTTATGGCGAAGCGACGGACAGGGAGCGCTTTTTCGCGCTTTCGCAGGCAGAGCTTGAACGCCGCGGTGTCAATTGGGCAACGATAAGCGGCGACGGAGAGACCCGTTTTGACGCCGCTCTCGAAGCAATTGAAAGGATTTGTAGATGACCGAATTCAGCTGGACCCCCGATGCCGCCTCCGGAATCACGCAGCGCTTCGTCGAGGCCAATAGCCAGCGCTTTGAACTGGCCGAATGCGGCAGCGGGGACCGGCTGGCGCTGTTGCTCCACGGTTTTCCCGAGTTGAATTACAGCTGGCGGTTCCAGATGCCGATGCTGGCAGCGCGGGGGTGGCGCGTCTGGGCACCCAATTTGCGTGGTTATGGCGCCAGTTCCAAGCCAGAGGGCGTTCGCGCCTATGCGCTCGATCATCTGACGCAGGACGTGGCCGCGCTGATCGATGCCTCGGGCGCAAAAGAGGTTATGCTGATTGCGCATGACTGGGGGGCAATCATCGCTTGGAATTTCGCCATCCTGAAGCTGCGCCCATTGGTCAAGCTGGTGATCATGAACGTACCGCACCCAATGGTCGGGATGCGCGAGATCAGGCATTGGCGGCAGTTCAGGCGGAGCTGGTATATCTTCTTCTTCCAGCTTCCCCGCCTGCCCGAACGCCTGATGATCCGGAACGGCGCGCGTGGCATAAAGGGCGCGTTCTGGAACATGGCGGTCGACAAGAGCCGCTTCCCCAAAGACGTGCTTCAGACCTATGCTGATGCCGCGCTTCGACCCGGAGCGATCACGGCGATGATCAATTACTACCGGGCCTTGCTGCGCCACCGCGACAGCGTCGATTTGGGCGAAGGCCGGGTCGACGTGCCGACGCTGATGATCTGGGGTGAGGAGGATAGCGCGCTCAACATCCGCTGCACCGAAGGCACGGAGGAATGGGTGAGCGATTTCACGCTCCTCCGGCTGCCCAATGTCTCGCACTGGGTGCAGCAGGAGGCACCTGAGGCAGTCAATCGCATATTTGGCGACTGGCTCGATAGCCGGCCCTGATCGGGGATCTATTTGATGCTGCTGGCAGAAACCCAGCCTTGCGCGCCGAACGCGTCCTTGACCTCGACAAAGCCGTTCATGCGGTTGCCTGTTGGCGTGATGATCGTGCCGGCTGCAAGCGTCTGGAGGATCGCACCCTTGCCCGGCTCGGCAAACAGTTTCGTATCGGCCGTGGTTGAAGCCATTGTATCGGTGCTGACCTTGGCGGCCACCGCGCTCTGGGCGGCTGCGACAGGAACTGCCGCGATCGCCGACGACTGGGCAATGATCGCGTTATAGGCGTTGATGAACGCGCTGGTCAGAAGCTGGCCGTCCTTCGAACTCGTATATTGCGCTGCGCCACTGGCGAGTGCGCTGCTCCAGCCCCAGCCTCCCGCATTGCCGAAGGTGATCGCGGATTTCGACGATTCGCCGCTGCCCTGGACAATCGTCATGCCGGTAGCAGGCGAAAGGACCCGGAGACCGGCCGCGACAGTCTTTTTCTTGCCGCCCATTCCACCGAGCATGCCAAGTGCCCCGAACGCACCGCCACCCATCCGGCCAAGCGCGCCCGAGCGGACCAATCCTTCGGTTGCGGCGGACTTCACCGCACCAACTGTCTGGTCAACCTCTTCCTTGGAGCCCGCAACCGCGCTCATCAGGAAATTGGCCGGTTGCCCGGTCGAGACGTCATGCATCGTAAAGCAGCCGCTTTCGGCGACGAGCGCCGCTATCAGCGCGCGCGGACTGCCCAGCCCGAATTGTGTCCAGCCTTGCGCGTCGCCGTCAGTCACGGCGATCGTCCCGAAGCTCTTCTCGCACGTGGTGACTTGCGGCAGCGCGTCCTTTGGCTTGTCCGCAGCAAAGGCGGGCAAGGGCGCGATGCTGGAGGCAAGGAGCGATGCGATGATAATGCGGTTCATGAGATTATCCCCCCGGATGTTTCGAATACCCAAGGATTATAGCATCGTTTTCGCGATCGATCTTGGACGAAATCAACACGCACCCTTTGCCCCCTTTGCCCTTTGCCCGCGCCACTGCTAGGGCGCGCGGCATCATGTCCACACCGCCAAGAACCGAACTCTCGCGCATCCGCAATTTCTCGATCATCGCGCATATCGATCATGGCAAGTCCACACTGGCTGACCGGTTGATCCAGCGGACCGGCGGGCTGACGGACCGCGAGATGACGGCGCAGGTCCTCGACAATATGGATATCGAGAAGGAGCGCGGGATCACGATCAAGGCACAGACGGTGCGCCTGAACTATACCGCGAAGGACGGCCATCTCTACGAACTCAACCTGATGGATACGCCGGGCCATGTCGATTTCGCCTATGAAGTCTCGCGCAGCCTCGCCGCATGCGAAGGCGCGCTTCTGGTGGTCGATGCAGCACAAGGCGTCGAGGCCCAGACGCTCGCCAATGTCTACCAGTCGATCGAACATGATCACGAGATCGTCCCCGTCATCAACAAGATCGACCTGCCCGCTGCGGAGCCGGACAAGGTCCGCCACGAGATCGAGGAGATCATCGGCCTTGATGCCTCGAACGCCGTCCTCACCTCCGCCAAGTCGGGCATCGGCATTGACGAAGTGCTCGAAGCCATCGTCA
>JANNLW010000112.1:0-5644 GCA_031397145.1 Sphingomonadales bacterium
AGCTGGATGGGACGGTGCCCAGCGATGTCCCAAGGCTGACATGCTGGTCGATCCACAAGATACCGATGCTCCAGACCATGGGGTACGCGATTTCGGCAGGGATGGTGAGCGCGATCACCGCGAGAAGAAACCAGATCTGACGGCGCTCATCAGGCGCAAGCGCCTCCGCTTTTGCTCGTTGCCTTGCAACCGGACGGACTTCAGGCAAATGGCGCTGTCCCAAGCCATACGCCACAAGCGCAACCAGCATCAATGCCGCGGCAACTGCGAAGCCGGAATGCCAGCCATAAATTGCCGCGACGGCCCCTGTGGTAAGCGGCCCGCTTGCAGCGCCGATATTGATGCCGGTCGAAAAGATGGTGAAGCCCCTCGAACGGCGCGATTCATCCACGCGCGGATAGAGTGTACCCACCTGCGCCGAGATATTACCCTTGAGGAAACCGGAGCCCAGGATAAGCAGGATGAGCGCAATGAAGAATGTTGAATAGAAAGACATCGCGAAATGTCCGGCGCTCATCAGCACAACGCCGATCATCACAGTGCGCTTGGCGCCGAGCAACCGGTCGGCAACCCACCCACCCACGATCGGCGTGAAATAGACCAGCCCCGCATACCAGCCGTAAATGATCGAAGCGAAGGCAAGATTGGACATTGGCCCACGAAATTCGAACAGACTGCGCAGGCCGGCAAGGCCGATCACCTGTTCGGCATGCCCGGGAAGAAGCAGTTCCTTGACCATGTAAAGCGTGAGCAAAGCCGACATGCCGTAGAAGGAAAACCGTTCCCACATTTCGGTGAAGGCCAGATAGTAGAGCCCCTTTGGGTGCCCGCCGATCAGATCGTCCGCTTCATCGTCGTTGCGCACCCTGATCTGCCTTCCCGTTTGCGAGGAAAGGGTCCCCGCTCATTTGTTCTTTGTGTGCGTGATGTTTCGTCGATTAGAAGATGCAGTGTCAAGAAACTCTGCTCGCTCGAAGCGTGTTGGATAACCCTCATGCCTTTATGGAGGATTCGCTGAGCTGCGAGACAAGCTAGCATCACGGAACGCGCGAGGGTGCAAGCTCAGCCGATCTGCAGCCCTGGCCGAGTTGCGATCCGACTGACATCTCCATTCGCTGGGTTTATGTTCACCAAGCCCGTGCTATTGTGGCAATCGGCCATCGGATCGCGGGCGTACGGTAAACCATGGTGTAAACCTTTCGGCCCATAGGTTGAAACAACGTTATATTTCAATCAGTTGCGGGTGTAGCTCAATGGTAGAGCAGAAACCTTCCAAGCTGATGTCATTTGCAGGAAACAGCGGGTTTTGGTGTAAAATGCGTGGGCTTGGCAATGACATGCCGGCGCAGTCTTATGTGCCGAGGTCATGTTCCGCAGATTAGTCTGGGCGATTGCCAAAGCGCCAACATAGATCGATGTAGCGCAGTTCAAGCGCGTGGGGTCCTCAAACGGGACTCTGACTCTGTTTATTGAGGTTAGAATCCTAATGGGGCATCCAATATTACATATGTATTTTAATGAGCTAAGAGAACTTTCCCGCTCAACGACCAGACGCGCGATTTTCGTCAATTCCCACGTATTTCCGTCGCTTCACCGTGCGCTCTGGTACGTCCATGCAACAAGAACGCAAAATGGCTGGTCGTGATTCCGCGAAGGGCCTCGCTCTGGCCTTGTCATTTTAACTTCTGATAGTCGCGCCAAGGCGTTGTTCCGAAAATTCATGTGGCATCAGCATTACAACGTCAAATCACGCCTCGAGCGGCGGAAAGGAAGCGCCATGCATAAGGGACTTGAAAACGAACATAAGAGTTAGCGTTAAGCCGACAGCCCGTTCGGGGCAGCGTAACCGCAATCCGAAAAGCAGGCCACGCAATTTTGTCCGGTGGAACACGATCGACTTTCGCGCGTTTTAGATTCTGTAGGATCCTGAATCGGGATCCACGTGTCAAACAACCGAAAGGAAAACCGGATGCTTTGGACCATTGCTGGCATTCTTGTGCTTATGTGGCTGCTGGGATTTGTCGGCTTTCATCTTGCTGGTGGGCTCATTCATATCCTGCTCGTGGTTGCTGTTATCGTAATCGTCATGCAGCTGATCACAGGTCGTCGCGCCTTATAGCTTTGGCAAGCCTACCCATTGCGGGGTTTGAAGAAGTCATCTTCTCTCCGCGTCATCAACCGGTGCGAACCCAGTTAAAGGCCGTTCTGACGCAGCATCGATTGACTTGGTCGAACGCCCCAATCTACGCGCCGGTTCGCGGATTGGCTGCTAATTCGAGTGCAGCTTGGCCGCTCGCCTCCAGCGTAGAGTAACCTTTCCGACAATGTCACTTTTCTTCAAATTCACCTCCCATGATATGGCTATCGATCTTGGAACGGTAAACACCGTCGTCTATCTGCGCGGCGCGGGCATTGTGCTCAATGAGCCCTCGGTGGTGGCGATTCAAACACGGGGAGGAATCAAGAGTGTCTGGGCGGTGGGCGCAGATGCAAAGCTGATGATGGGCAAGACTCCCGATGGGATGACTGCGATGCGGCCTTTGCGCGACGGAGTCATCGCTGACATCGAAGTCGCCGAGCAAATGATCAAACATTTCATCCAGAAAGTGAATGGCGGGGCGAGTTACTTTCTCCGGCGACCAGAGATTGTGATCTGCGTTCCCTCGGGATCGACCTCGGTTGAGCGCCGGGCCATTAGGGATGCCGCCTCCAATGCAGGCGCGGCGCGCGTGCTCTTGATAGAAGAACCAATGGCCGCCGCGATCGGTGCCGGCCTGCCGGTCACCGAACCCGTCGGCGCAATGGTCGTCGACATTGGCGGTGGTACGACCGAGGTCGCGGTCCTTTCGCTCCGCGGCCTGGCCTACTCCAATTCCATCCGGATGGGCGGAGACAAGATGGACGATGCCATCACGGCCTATATCCGCCGCAAACATAATCTTTTGATTGGCGAGGCAACCGCAGAGCGGATCAAGAACGAGATCGGCACCGCCTTGCCGCCAGAAGGCAAGCCACGAAAGTTGAGCATCAAGGGGCGCGACCTTGTCGCCGGGGTGCCAAAAGAGCTGATCATCACACAGGCCGAGGTCGCCGAGGCGCTTGCCGAACCGGTGAGCCAGATTGTTGGCGCAGTTTTGGCTGCATTGGAACATACGCCACCCGAACTTGCCGCTGACATTGTCGATCACGGAATTACCGTCACGGGCGGCGGCGCGCTTCTTGGCCGCATCGACGAACTTCTCGCCGAAAAGACGGGACTCCCGGTTGTCATTGCCAAGGACCCATTGATTTGCGTCGCCAATGGGGCGGGCTGTGCACTCGAAGACCCGGTCTATCGCGGCGTCCTGAGTTCAATCTGAGCGGACACTTTATCACTGTGTCAATGACGAGATATTTGCGGCAGGACCTATTTCATCTTCCCTCGCGATGCCCGGAAGGTGAAGCTTCTTAGCCAATCTCGATCTCGCTCCCGAAAATGCGCGATTGTCCCAGTGTCTCTCAAGGCACTAACCCTTGATGGCTTGTTCTACGTACCGATCACAGACCTTACATCAACCATGAGCCTTTTCTTTCTCGAAACTCCGCACTTGCCGCAGTCGACAAGCAATGCGATCGCCTCGTTCGCCAAGGCATGAAATCATTGTTGACCCTTGAACCTGAACACGGCCGAACAGGCGAGGATCGTGGATGCGGCAGCCAGCCGGTCGCCGCCACCATCTCGTCCCGCCTTGCGCCAATGGGTCGGGTGAGCAGGTTCAGGATCGTATCGCGCTTGGTCGGAGTTGGGTTGGCAGGCTGGTTGGCAGCCTTGACGTTTTGGGTCTTGGCCATGGGTGGTCTCCTGATGTGGAGCAGGCCCTTCACCTGCTCCCACCACCCAGCGCCCCGCCAGTCAGCCGACCCGGGGCATGCGGCCACCGATTCAGTGGGCCGGTGACCATGACCAATGCTCTGAACTTTCGCGATGTCGAGTGGATTGTAAATCTCGCGGCACAAATTTGTGATTTGTAGTGTCCTTCAGGGATGACGACGTCGCTCCTCGGGAAAAGCTGGTTATGGACTTGCGTCGCCCCCGCGGCGGGGTGCGCCCATGGACAAAGAACGAGCCGTTCTGATTTTCCGGATTTTTGCGCTGATTCGAATCCATTCGGCTCCGATCACTAAGCGGGACTGGTGGAACAAATCCCGTCGCTGCCGGTTTCTCCTTCAGTTGAGTCCTGGCGCGATGTGCGGTTCGGGAAAACGCAGAGGAAACGGACGATGAAAAAGTTTCTCATAGTGCTGGCCATCACGAGCGGAGTTTTCCTCTCCGCTTGCAATACGATGCATGGCGCAGTTGATGATGTCCAATCCGTTGGGGATTGCGCTGACGGGAAGAAGGGTAACTGCTGACGCTGTCGAGACAGCCGAAACGCAACCCGACACTACCCACGTCAAGGGATGACAATTGCATTCTTTTTAATAGTGCCCGCGGAACAACTGGCGGTGAACCATGCTTCCTTCGTGTCCAGCGTGGAACGTCGGAACGTGGGCGCACCAGACAAAAGACAATCATTTAGGAATTGAACATGCGTAAGACTATCATCTTGGCCTCGGCGGCAGCCGTGATGGCCCCTGTTTTTGTGATTCCGACGAGTCCTGCCAATGCCGGACATCAATACAAGGAATGGCGTGGGAAGGACGGTCGCACCTATTGCCGCAAGTCTAACGGCACAGTTGGCATCGTCGTTGGTGGCGTAGCAGGGGCCCTGGTTGGCCGAGCTGTTGACACTCGCGGAGATCGCGCGGTTGGCACTATTGTCGGGGCGGGCGCAGGCGCATTGCTCGGGCGTGAGGTAGCGCGAAAACGCCGTTGTCGCTAAAAGTACCTTCGAACCAAGCCGATTGACGCCCCAGACGACAATCTTGGGTCGAGATGAAGGGTTTTAGAGATTTCCCTGTTCCCGAATTGGAACGGTGTCGTTCGGTCCATAATAAAGCGCCGCACAGGTATCACGCAAGCAACCGCCTTCAATCACGATATCATCGCGGTAGGCATTTGCAACAAAGGCCAGAGTGTCGACATGCCGTGTTTCGAAATACATGGCATGCACGTCCTCACGACCTGCGCCGAACACGACACGTCAGACTTTGGACCAGATCGCGGCCATCGTACACATGCCGCAAGGCTGCAGAGTGGAATAGAGAGTTGCGCCACAGAGATTTGCGTTGCCCATCACGGCCCCCGCTTTGCGGATTGTCAGCATTTCAGCATGGGCAGTAGCATCGTGGAGTTCATCGTATCGATTGTGCTCGGACGCTATCAACCTGCCGCCTAGAACGAGGATGGCGCCAATGGGCGACTGTGACGGTTTGTTTCCCTTTGACGTCGCCTCGACAATTGCCTTTTGCATCCAGAACGTGTCTTTGGTTGCATGCATGGGCTTCTCCCTGATTGATGAAACAGCATAAATCACGATTATATGAACCGGTCTGCTTCGACGTCATGGAAAAATGAGAACCCGACGCCATGATTTACAGGCGCCGGGCTCCAAGTTTTGTTGAACTTCAGAGAGCGAGCGAAGTTCAACTGTGGTCGCAGTTCTATAAACGGACGAATGGCGAATTGGTTCCTCATCGAAAACTGTCGTCGGCACAATTGGGC
>JANNLW010000126.1:0-4357 GCA_031397145.1 Sphingomonadales bacterium
ACGCAAACATGCCATTAAGGCGCGGCAGCACGCCAGATCCCCATTGTCGATAGCCATTGAGAATGACTTCGGTGTCCCCCGCCGTCCGGAAATGATGGCCGAGTTTTTGCAGCTCAGCCCGGATTTCCTGATAGTTGTAGATCTCGCCGTTATACGTGATGGTCTGCAATCCATCCTCGGTTGCCATTGGCTGCGGGCTGCCAGCGACATCGATAATCGACAAGCGGCGGTGCCCTAGTCCGACGCCAGGGGCCGTCCACACACCCTCCCCGTCTGGTCCCCGATGCGCTTGCGCATCGATCATCAATTTCAGGCGTGCCGGATCGACCGGCTTGGGGGTTTCAAGATGGAAAAGGCCGGCAATACCACACATGACATTATCGGCCCTGAGCCGTCGTCAAGACATTGTCAGCAAGCACATCCACGCGCCCGAGATCTCGAAGAAAGGAATCGATCGTCGCGCGAGACTGCCCGTTGCGCGCCACCTCTGTTGAAACGAGGATCGCGACAGCCGCCTGGTTTTGCCCCAGAAGTCTTGCCCGGAGCGTCGCAAGTTTGACAGTGGCCGGATTACCGGTGGTCATGCCCCCGATGCGGTAGAAGCTCAACACTTCGCGTTCCACCCCTGTTGCAAAAATCCTGACGGCCCTGCCGAAATCAGGTGCCTTAGTGTCATTGGCCCATGACCAGCGCGATCCTGGATCGAAAGCTCCTTGTGCATAGCCGACGATTTCCTTGCCCTCCGCTTGCGAGCCGTAGACGGCAATGGACAGGTCGATGCGATCGCCTTTTGCGTTCTGATACTGGCCGAATTCATAGCGATCAGCGCCATCAAAGCGGGGCCGCCAAGGAACCCCTTGCATCACCTGAACCCGCTTCCAATTCTTGATTTCTGGCAACGTGATCGCGTGAGAAACGTCGACCTTTCCTAACGAGGCGGTTGCAGCCTGCCACCCTACAGGGACCAGTGCCAGCGCAACAGCCGCGACCGTGATCGGCCAATCTGCAGGTATCGCCGAACCAATTGGACTGCTTACAGACTCCTCCAACCAAGGATCGTTGATTCCACGATCAAAGAAGCGCCAGCCGATGGCCATGACGATGACCAGTATGACAGCGAAGAACACCCAACCGAAGACGATGTGATCGAAACTTTCCGCAAAACCGTTGTTGCCGGTCAAATAGGAAATTTGGATCGTGCCATAGGCGCGAACGCCATTGGCCAGGATCGGGACGATCAGCGCCATTGCCATGAACGCCACCCTGCGCGGCCAGCTCTTGAAGCAGACATTTGCCGCCAGAGCGGCGTAAGCGGTCATCGCAACGAGGAATTTCACTCCGGAACAGGCCTCCGCCACTTCGAACGCGCCTGTCGGAATCGAAATGAAGACTCCCTCGATATGGGCGGGTATTCCTGCCCAGCCAAGAAAGACCATGCACAGTTTTGCAGTAACCGTCTGCAACATCGGGACAAGTTCATCGCCGAACGGGATCAGGAAAATAAGGTAGAAGAGGGGAAACAAAAGCCCGCGCGTTACCTGCAATCCCAAAAGTGTCAAAACACTCGACTGGATCATGAGGATGAGCGCAGCGTGTCGAAACAATGCCACGCCCGCCACCTCTCCGACCATCCAGAGGATCGCACCAGAAAAGACAAGGGCCAGACCCGGCGCATATCGGCAAGGGACAAGTGCCACCAATTCATCGCGTCGCTGCCAAATCAACCAGGCAACCAGAGGGATGATGAAAAGACAATGCGTGTAGGTCGAAACATTCCACCAGATGGCCACCATCGCTGCGACATCATGCGCGAAGATGAGAAGTAGCGCGGCGATCACAAGCGCAAGGCGGGTTATGGAACCTCGCCAAACAGGGGCGTGAGCCAGCAACATCAATCCAATCCGAGAATGGCTGGCAATCCCGCCATCCGGGCGGCCCAGCCATAACGTGCTTCAACTCTCTTGCGCGCGTTCTTCCCCAACATCATTGCCTTTGCCGGGTTCGACAGAATTTCAAGGACACCCTGCGCTTCCGCTGCGGAATCCTTTGCAACGATGAAAGAGTGACCCGAGATGGCATCAATCCCCTTGGCGGCAGCTGTTGACGCGACAACGGGCTTCGCCATCGCCATTGCTTCCAGGATCTTGTTCTGCACGCCACGCGCAAGCCGAAGAGGCGCGACAACCACATCAGCAGCGGCCAGCCAGTCTCGCATGTCGGGCACTTCACCCACGACGAGCACTCCGGGAAGCACCGACAAAGTCTTGACCTCCGCTGCAGGCGCTCTGCCTACGATCGCAAAGATCGCATTGGGATGTGCCGCGCGGATGATTGGCAGCACTTCTCGCGCGAAAATACCGACGGCCTCGACGTTCGGGTGATAGTCCATTTGCCCTGTAAAGACCAGCAAGGGTGTCCCGCCTGGATCGACGGATCGGTGGACATAATTTGGCGTGAACTGCTCCAGATCGACCCCGTTTTCGAGAACCCCGATACGGTCGGATCCAATCCCGGACATTGTCCGAAACAGACCAGCCTCATCTTCGCTGATGAACAGGCTTCTATCGGCCCGGTTGGCCACGTCCGTTTCGAATGCAAAAAGCCGATGCCCTTCGATCCGATTGGCGAACCGCGACAGCCCTTTGCGGCTTTCAGCAAACTCCGCAAATTTGGCCGAATCCATATCGACAAAATCCATTACAAACCGACACCCTTCGCGATTCATCGGAACGAACTGCGCCATTTGCCCCGAAAAGGCATAGATCGTTCGGATCGGGCGTTCGGCGAGCAGTTGCTTGACCCGATCTTCAAGCTTCCTGCTCGCAAAGGCGCACACAGAGGCCGGCTGGCCAGTAAAAAGTGCCTTCACCACGGCCTGTGCCCGAGTGAACGATGGCGGCTCGATATGGACGCTCGCCGCAATTGCGCCGATCTCGTCACGGCCTGTTGCAGGATCGTCATAAGGATCTGCCACTCCCAAAACATGGGTCGGCGCAAGTTTGGCTATGGCGTTCAGGATGTTCCAGCTGCGTATCTTGTCACCCCGGTCGGGCGGAAAAGGAGCACGGTGGGCAAGGAACAGGACTTCGCCCGTCATCCGAGCCCCCGACTGATCATGGGGCCAATGCGGTTGGCGAGCCACAATGGCAAGCGCTGCCAAGCAGCAACCTGCAGACGAAGTTTTGGATTCATTGGATTGATGTCCCGCAAATCGCCACCGTCGACCGACAATCTCGCATAGGTGAGCGGCTCACCTTCAAAACCCCAATGCTGCTTATAGACGGACGGGCCGGTTCCAGTTTTGGACCGTCCGAAATCGAAACGGGTGCTTCCGGCAGCCAGGGCCGCCGAGGCGGCGATCAGCGAATCTTCTAGAAAGCGACGACGGGAATACGGAGGCATGTGCGATTCTCCATGCGGTCGAGGGCGCGCGTGAGGCAGGAGCAGCCCGGCGGAGCAACAGGCCGCCGGCCGGTGCATTTTGATCGGTCCCGGGCGGGGCGTCCACCCAAGCGGACGAGAAATCGCCAGGTTCTCAGCCGGACGTTGCGGAGCGGTTGCAAGAGGTCGTTCGCGCCCAGCCCGTCCTGGATGGAATGCCGGTTGCAATAAAGCCCAACCTGACAGTGATCGGCCGCGATGGCGTCAGCCAGACCGATCGGACTACAACATCGCAAACACGCGATCGACCGCCTTCAAGCGGCGCGAAGCGAGCGGTGGGCGAATCGACGGTAGTGGTGAACTTGCTTCGATCGCCGCCGTGAATAGCACGTCCGAACGATGGTCCGAACGTGGCGTGGATGGCTTGTTCAGTTCCATCTTCGTGGTAGCAACAATCGGCGCACGCGGTGCGGCGGCAAAAGGCAATGGAGCGGGAGTGCCGGCGCCGAAGTTGTTCCGCACGGCGTTCAAATCCTCCAGATCGACCGCGCCGTCGCCGTTCGCGTCCCCGAGGACGCTGCCGGTCTCGCCAAAGTGGTTGCGAACGTTGTTGAGGTCAACGAGATCGACCAGGCCGTCGAAATTAGTGTCGCCGGGGGGTGGGGCGAGTTTCCAGAGCTCTGTGCCAAAGTCGCCGTCGTCAGCGCTGAAATACACGGCACCGTTCAGTGTCGTGACGACGCCCACATTGAATGGAACCACCAACTCCTGGATCGCCTGCGTTCCTTCCGAAGTGCCATCACTTTGCCACAGTTGCGCGGAATCGAGTGATGTTCGCACAATGTAAAACACGTGACCGCCCGTGGTGGCTAACACGAACGGATGAACGGCTTCTATCGGCGATTTCGAAACCGCCGAGGTGCCCGCGAGCGTTCCGTCTGTGCGCCAGAGTCGGTAGGGAGTGCCGGCATCGTCT
>JANNLW010000153.1:0-1729 GCA_031397145.1 Sphingomonadales bacterium
GCTTCGGCCTTATCCTACTGAACGGTGACTGTTACAGCCCGCCGATTGCGTGCCCAGCTTTCTTCATCCGAACCCAGAGCGTCCGGCCGCTCCTTGCCATAGCTGATTGTCGAAATGCGCGCTGCGTCGACACCCAGCGTAGCAAGATAATTCTTGGCCGCATTGGCGCGACGCTCACCCAAGGCAATATTGTAGTCGCGCGTGCCGCGTTCATCGGCATGACCTTCTATTGTCACGCGCTTGTTGGGATAGCGGGCAAGCCATGCCGCTTGGCTGCGAAGCGTGGCCTGATCTTCGGCATCGATATCAAACTTGTCGGTATCGAAAAGCACGCGGTCTGCGGCAACGCTCGCGACAAAATCTGCCTGGCTGCCCGGTAAAGGTTGACCCGCGTTGGGATCGGGAATGACTTCATTGTTGGCGACGGGAGGCGGCGGGATATCCTCAACCTTGCGCTTCGGGGCGCACGCGGCAAGCGCGACCAACGACGTCACCAGAATGAGCTTGGTTGTTGTCTTTTTCATTCTCTGTCTCCTTTACTCTACTATGGCAACAAGGGGCCCCATGCCGGATCGGACCCGTCAAGGGGAGTTGGGATACGCCGTTCATTAACACCTGTCAGGTCAACCTGCCAGACACTGGCCTTTCCACTACCTTGAGTTGATCTGAAAAACTGGATCACCCTGCCATTTGGAGACCAGCTTGGCGCTTCATCCTGCCAGCTGTCGGTCAGCAGGCGTTCGCTTCCGCCACCGGGGTTCATCACACCAATCCGGAAATTGCCGACGATCTTGGTGAAGGCGATCAGATCTCCCCTCGGGCTCCATTCGGGCGTGGCATAGCGACCGCCGCCAAAGCTTATCCGTTGCTGGCCCGAACCGTCGGCATTCATCATGTAGATTTGCTGGCTGCCTGACCGATCGCTTTCGAAAACAATTTTCGAACCATCGGGCGAAAAACTGCCTCCCGTGTCAATCCCGGGCAAACTGGTCAGCCGCTTTGGAGCGCCACCTTCGACCGAGATCCGGTAAATATCGGTGTTCCCGGAAATCGCCATTGAATAGAGAATCGATTTGCCGTCCGGTGAGAAGCGCGGCGAAAAGGTCGGGTTTGCGCTCTCCGTCACCAGCTTCTGCTTGCCTGCCGCAACATCGTATATGAAGATGCGCGGACGGCTGCCAAGATAGCTCAGATAGACGATCGATTTGTAATCGGGCGAAAAGCGCGGCGTAAGCGCAAGCGTTTGACCGTTGGTAATGAAGCGGTGGTTCGCACCATCCGAATCCATGATCGCCAGGCGTTTGATGCGGCGATTCTTGGGCCCGCTTTCGGCGATATAGGCGATCCGGCTGTCAAAGAACGGACTTTCGCCGGACAGGCGTGCATAGATGGCGTCCGCACATTTGTGCGCCGCGCGCCGCCAGTCGCGCGGAGAAATGACATAACCCTGCCGCGTCAGTTCCGATTTCAGGGCGGTATCGTAAAGATAGCAGCCGACGGTCAGTTCGCCATTCGGATTGGCGCGAACAAAGCCCTGAACCAGTGCCTCGGCCCCCGATGCCGCCCAGCCATCATATTGCGGAGCCGTAACTTCGTCATAGCCGATGGCACGGATGCCGCCGGGGCCTGTCGGCTTGAACAGGCCCGATCCGCGCAAATCGGAGGCAATGACTTCGGCAATCTGTCGCCCCAAGGCATCGGTGGTTCCTGCTGGCGTGGCCGTGGCCTC
>JANNLW010000164.1:0-4000 GCA_031397145.1 Sphingomonadales bacterium
CGGCGATGGCGGTATAGACGGGATCGCCCATCAGTGTTCCCCGTCAGCACCTATGGCAAAGATTTCTGGTTGTGATTTGAGGAGTGTTTTAGTCTCGTCGGAGTGACGAAGGAACGAAGATGCGACCCAAATCCTCAAGCACCAAAAAGCCTTCCGAATGGCGGCTCACCTATGACTCTGTACCTGATTCGGTTTCCCCAGTGTCGCATCCCGTAGCGTCGGTGAGCTGATGATCGCATTGTAGATTGTTAGTGCGCCGATTGCCGCCGGCCCTCCAGCCTACCCTGTCTGGCGATAGCTAATACTCGCCAAGGCGCTTAGGGTTGTATTTTTTGGGAGCTGGAACGGGATGGGGGAGGAGCAGGTTGAGCGTCGGCTAGCGGCCATATTGGCTGCTGACGTTGTGGGCTACAGCCGGCTTATGGAGGCCAACGAAGAGCGCACCATGAGCGTGCTGAAGCAACATCGCCGTGAGTTCTTCGATCCTACCATGGCCAAGCATGGCGGGCGCATCTTCAAGGCGATGGGCGACGGCTTCCTGGTCGAGTTCGGCAGCGTGATAAATGCAGCCCGCTGTGCGGTTGAAATCCAGCGCGGCATGGTGGATCGCAATGTCGGGACGCCAGAAGACCGCCACATCAAGTTCCGCATCGGCATCAATGTCGGAGACGTAATCGTCGATGGCGACGACTTCTTTGGCGATGGTGTCAACATGGCGGCGCGGCTGGAGAGCCTGGCTAGCCCTGGCGGGATTGCTTGCTCGGCAGCGGCGCGCAACCAGGTCGGCAATAAACTCGAAATCGAGTTTCTCGATCAGGGCGAGAAGACCGTCAGGAACATCGCCAAGCCGGTACATGTCTATTTTATCAACATGGCAGAGGCCATCTCGCCCGGTGTCTCCGTGGCCGGATCTGCTGTGCAACCCACGGCGCGCAATGGCAGGCCTTCTGTGGCGGTGCTGCCTTTTGCCAACATGAGCAGCGACCCCGAGCAGGAGTTTTTCAGCGACGGCATTACCGAAGACATCATTACCGATCTTTCGAACGTCTCGGGCCTGTTCGTGCTCAGCCGCAACACGGTCTTTACCTACAAGGGCAAGTCACTGAACCTGGAACAGATCGCCAGGCAGCTTGGCGTCTCCTATGTCGTCGAAGGCAGCGTCCGCAAGTCCGGCACCAAAGTGCGGATCACCGCGCAATTGATCGAAGGGGCAACCGACGGCCATTTGTGGGCGGCGCGTTTCGACCGCGACCTCTCCGATATTTTCGCCGTTCAAGACGAAATCACCAAAACCATTGTCGAGCAGCTCAAGGTCAAGCTCCTGCCGGAGGAGAAAAAGGCCATTGAGCAGGCGCCGACCAATAATATTGAGGCTTACACCCATTATCTGAGAGGCCGCCAGCTTTGTGTCACGGGGACAAAATCTTCGCTGACGCTGAGCCGAACGATGTTCGAGCGAGCGGTTGAACTCGATCCCAATTACGCACGGGCATACGCCGGAATGGCCAATTGCGATACGCGTCTCAAATCAGTTCACGGAGTGAGCTCTTCGGTCGATGAAATCCTGGAACTTACCAGTAAAGCGCTGGCAATTGATCCCAATCTGGCGGAGGCCGAAGCGGTGCGCGGCTATGCGTTAATGGGTGCTGAACGGCGGGACGACGCGATCATTGCCTTCGAACGGGGCCTGCAACTCGATCCCAACTGCTATGAGGCCAATCAGTTGTATGCGGAATTTTTATTTATCTACGGTGAATTTGAACAAGCAGTAAAACATTATTTGCGGGCACTTGAGATTCAACCCGACGATTTTCGGTCACCACTTGTACTCCAAGAGGTTTTTCACTCTCTGGGGCGTACTGAAGAAAGCCTCAAATATGCGCAAATCGGACTAAAGCGAGCCGAGGAGGCGCTTCGGCTTCATCCAGAAAGCTCAAAACCGGCGCAGCTAGGTGCGTGCTCGCTGGCACGGCTAGGTGAAAACGATAGAGCACAGAAATGGCTGGAGCGAGCACTCGCAATTGATCCAGACGACAATATAGTCCGCTACAATGCCGCTTGCACATACGCGCTATTAGGTGAATTCGATACAGCCATCGACATCTTGGAAATGCTACTACCGCAGTTTGGGCCCGACATGAAACTGTGGTTCAGGAATGATCCCGATCTCGAATCCATTAGCAACCATCCGCGCTATCCGAAACTGATTGCACTTGCCGTTTAGAATCCCTCCACCTTGTTGGCGCTTGCTCGTGTCGCTCGTTTTGAGCTGTTGCCAGTATGATGCCGGGCATACGTCTACCGGTCGGATGCAATGATGTCATCCAGAGCCGTTTGGGATGATGCAAATATTCCATGAGGCCTTACGCGGGCAGGGGGACCGCGCGCGATCGGCCTCCCTCCAAGCGCGCTCTTTTGAACCCGCTTCTTTTGCGCTACCACCCTGGCTCGGCGTACTCACAAATCAGGCGGGGAGAGAAAAGCGTTGATCGGACATGCGGCGATCGCCAAGGCCTGCCCCTGATGTCAGGTGCGAGCCTCAGAGCTTGGGCCAATATCGGCCTGCGCCAGCTTGGTATCGGGCGGCTGATCCTGACGATCCTGTTTCTGGCGGCTGCCCTTCTGGTTGCCAGATACGCGTGGAAGCTTCCGCTCACGATCGAAGCCGAGCGGGCCCTTTTTGACTGGCGCCAGGTGCTCACCGCACCAAAGGTCGATCAGGACGATCGGATTGTCATGGTTGTCTATACCGACGAAACGCTTGCGGCGACCGGCAAGCGCTCCCCTCTTGACCGCACGGTGCTGGCGAAGGCGTTGAAGCGGATCGATGGCTTCAAACCAAAAGCGATTGGGATCGATATCCTGATCGATCAGGCCCAACCCGAGGATCCTGTCATCATAAAGGCGTTTCAGGAGGTGAAAACACCAACCTTCCTTGCTTATGCTTCCGCCAGCACCGCCGAAGACAAGATCATGCTGTGGCAGCAGGAGTTTCTCGAAAACTTTCAGAAACAGATTGCGGTGGGCAACGTCAGACCAGCCAGCATCATGATCCAGACTGACGATGACAACGTCTTGCGGAGCTGGCCGAAGGTCAAAAAAGGCCTGCCTGATCTGATGCCTATTGCGCTTGATCCTTCAAGCAAGGCCGATTTTGAAGGCTATGACCGCAGCATCCTATACCGTCTGCCGGCATTCAACGAACGTCCGGTTTTTGCAAGCATTCCGATCGATACATTTACCCAGGATGCCTTGTTCGAGAATGCTGAAGCCTCCGAACTCTTTCGAAAACAGATTGAAGGAAAATATGTCCTTATTGGCGGGCATATCCAGGACATCGATATCTTCGAAACGCCACTGAACAGACTGACCGGCAAGTCGACATGGGGCATCGAGACTTTGGCGCACATGCTTGCCCAGGAACTTGACGGGCATTCGGCCCAACCTCCGTCGAGTTTGGTAAAGTGGCTTGCGGCAATATCGGTGATCCTTGCTGCGGCATTGACGGCCGCTTGGAACGGGCGACCATTGGCCGTTGCCTTTATCGTTCTGATACAATTTGGCGCCATTGCGATTGCGCCGTTCTGGCTGCAAGCGCGCGGTATCGATACGCAGGGGCTACCTGCTTTTGGCTGGGGAGTCGGCTGGTTTCTTGCTTTTGCATCGGTCGGCACAGCAGCGCGCGCGGTTGGATCGGAACAACGCAAATTTGCCCAGAATGCGCTTGGAAAATATCTTCCAAGAGACATCGCGGCTGAAATCCTGCGCAATCCGGACAGCCTTGCCCTGCATGGCGAAAAGCGGGAAATCTTTGTGGTCTTCACCGACCTCGAAGGTTTTACCAAGCTCAGTCATTCGATCGAGCCCGAAATGGTTGCCACGCTGCTTAACCGCTATCTTGAAATGTTGAGCGACGTGGTGCTCGAACATGGTGGCACGATCGACAAATTTGTGGGCGATGCCGTTGTAGCTTTTTGGGGCGCACCGATCAGCCGGCCGG
>JANNLW010000167.1:0-4451 GCA_031397145.1 Sphingomonadales bacterium
CAAAAATCCTTAGCAAATCGTCATCGAGGCTCAGGTAGAAACGCGAAAGGCCGGGATCCCCCTGGCGACCGGATCGTCCGCGCAACTGGTTGTCAATCCGTCGGCTTTCGTGCCGCTCGGTCGCGAGGACGAAAAGGCCGCCTGCTTCGAGGACCTTTTCCTTCTCGGCTGCAACTTCGGCTTTGATCCGATCGATTTCGCCGTCCTTCCTGGGGCCGTCTTCAAGCTCGCCAAGTTCGTCCTCGACGAGAAATTCGACGTTGCCGCCCAACTGGATATCCGTGCCTCGGCCGGCCATGTTGGTCGCAATGGTCACAGCACCCAGTCTTCCGGCCTGCGCCACGATATGCGCCTCGCGCTCATGGAAACGGGCGTTGAGCACATTGTGCGTGACGCCTTCCTTTTCCAGATATTCCGACAGGAGTTCCGATTTTTCGATCGAAACCGTGCCAACAAGTACGGGCTGTCCGCTCCGCGCCTTTTCGGCGATTGACTTGGCGATGGCTTTGAACTTGTCCGTCGTGTTCTTGTAGAATTCGTCTTCCTCATCGATGCGAAGGACTGGCACGTTGGTCGGAATCGAAACGACATTCATCTTGTAGATATCGAAGAACTCGGCAGCCTCGGTCGCTGCCGTCCCGGTCATTCCGGAGAGTTTTGGATACATCCGGAAATAATTCTGGAAGGTGATCGATGCGAGCGTCTGGTTTTCAGGTTCGATCGTGACACCTTCCTTGGCTTCGACCGCCTGGTGAAGCCCATCCGACCAGCGCCGTCCGTCCATCATGCGGCCAGTGAATTCATCGATGATGACGACCTTTTCATCCTTCACGATGTAATCGGTATCGCGCTTGAAGATCACATTTGCCCTGAGCGCCTGGTTCAAATGGTGGACGACCTGCGTATTCTCGAAATCATAGAGATTCCCGCCTTCGAGCAATCCCGCTGCCTCGAGCATGCGCTCGACCTTTTCGGTGCCGTCCTCGGTCAGGACGATTGAGCGCTGCTTTTCGTCCACTTCATAATCTTCTGCGACAAGCTCACGGACAACGGCATGGACCGACTTGTAAAGCTCCGACTTGTCGTCTGTCGGCCCTGAAATGATCAATGGTGTCCGCGCCTCGTCGATAAGGATTGAATCGACTTCGTCGACGATTGCGTAGTTGAATGGACGGTGCGACATTTGAGTACGTTCATATTTCATGTTGTCGCGAAGGTAATCGAACCCGAACTCATTGTTGGTGCCGTAGGTAATGTCGCAGCCATAAGCGGCGCGACGTTCGCCATCGGTCAGGTTTGGAACGATAATCCCGACGGTCAGGCCCAGGAATTTATAGATCTGGCCCATCCATTCCGCGTCGCGGCGAGCCAGATAGTCGTTGACCGTGACAACATGTACGCCAAGCCCTGGCAACGCATTCAGATAAACCGCCAGCGTTGCGACCAGCGTTTTGCCTTCTCCGGTCCGCATTTCGGCAATTTCGCCGCGATGGAGGACGATGCCGCCGATCATCTGGACATCATAGTGGCGCTGTCCCAACACGCGCTTGGCTGTTTCACGAACCGTGGCGAAAGCCTCGGGCAGGAGGTCCTCCAACTCGACGCCATTGGCCAGCCGTTCGCGGAAGATCACCGTCTGGTTGGCGAGTTCGGCATCGGTCAGCGCAGCGATCGTCGGCTCAAAGCCATTGATCAGGGTGACGGTCTTTCCAAGTGATTTGACATAACGATCGTTCGACGATCCGAATATGGCTTTTGCAATGCCACCGAGCATGAGGAAATCCTGTTCTTTTTCTGAAAATGTAAAGCTGGTTTCGCCAGCACGCCGCTGTGCCGGCGGAAATCAATAGGGCGCATTTTCCCGGTACTGGAAAAGACGCGAGAAGAGCTATACCGACAGTTTCTCGTTCACACGGTCCAGGTCAAACGTAAAAGCAATCGACTTGATTGCCCAAAATAGCTGCCCAGCACTTTCAGAGCCGATCGGGCTTCGCGGTGCTGTTATGTTTCGCGATAGCATTGTCGGTGTCTGGACATCTGCCTCGACAGACGCTTCGAACGCGCGTGCCAAGCTCTGCTGCACCGCTGGCGCATCAGTCCGCTGTCCACCAGAAATGGCGCCAGTAATACCGGCGAGCAAAGCAGAAAGGAAAAACAACAGGTTCAAATTTTTGTCCAAAATCGAAGACTTGCTGCACATAGGGATGAATTCTGCATTCTGCTAGTGTGGGCTTGGATTTTTACCGTCGCTGCTATTCCCAGACAGGCACGATACGTCTTGATTTCTCAGGTCTGCCATTTGCACCGCGAGAGGGCTCAAACTTTTGATTGGACGCAATCGACATGCACATTTTCAGATCCCACTTCGGATCGCCGCTTGGCTTCAGAATTTCGCATCCGTCAACAGTGCCATCATTGCCAATATCGACAAGCAATTCTGCCTTTCTCGTTGCGTTGGCAAAGCGATCATTCGCTGCCGGCAGCTTCCAGGTAATTTTCTGGGTGCGCCATTCCCCAACAGCCTGACCTGAAGAATTACGCGCCGGATTAAAGTGGAAGCGCTGTACGATAATCTCGCATGTCCGGGCGTCGAGGGCATCCGAGCCACTCGTCTGCGCCACGTGGCACTTGGTGATATCACCCTGCGCTGCGATGAGAAATGCCACCACCACTGTCCCTTCCTGACGGGCCGCCACGGCCGATGGCGGATAATCGCCTGCAGTAATTGACCCTTCCTTCAACAAAGCACGGTTGGACGATGGTGTCGCCGCGGCAATGGAGGCGATCGCCGCAATCGAGATGCAGGTCAGGTGTGGCTTCATCATCAAAGTCCTCCGCTCGAATTGAACTTTTGCAAGTTTCGATATCATAACATTGAACATCGAAGAGGCCGAGTCTAGAGCCGCGATGATGGCCGACCTTGCCCCTTCCCCCCTCGCCCGCCCATTTCCGCCGATTCCGGAAATCTCCGGCGTGACCCGCCGGATCGCCCGCGCGCATTACAAGGGGTGGGATCGATGCGACCTCACGTTCATCGCGCTGGACGAAGGGACGACAGTCGCCGGGGTGCTGACGCAGAGCAAATGTCCGTCGAGCGAAGTGGATTGGTGCCGCGAGCATCTTTCCCAAGGCCAAGCTCGCGCGGTGGTCGTCAGCGCCGGAAATGCCAATGCCTTTACGGGTCGGCGAGGGCGCGACGCTGTCGAGGCGGTCACCCGCAAGGTAGCGGCCTATCTGGACTGCCCTGTCGCACAGGTATTTGTCTCGTCAACGGGGGTCATTGGCGTTCCACTCCCGATCGACAAGGCTGAAGCCGGGCTGGAATCAGCGTTTTCCGCGTTGCCGTGCAATTGGGAAGACGCCGCCGCCACGATCATGACGACTGACACCTTTGCAAAAGGTGCTACAACAACCGCCATTGTCGGCGGAAAACCTGTTATACTGGCTGGCATCATAAAGGGCAGCGGTATGATCGCACCCGATATGGCGACCATGCTGGGCTATATCTTCACCGATGCAGCAGTGGATGCGACTTTTCTCCAGACAATGCTCAGTGCTGCGAACCGCCCAACTTTTTCCTGCATTACCGTCGACAGCGACACCTCGACATCCGACACCGTCCTGGCCTTCGCCACCGGAAAGGCGGGTAATCCAGAATTGCGCTCGTTCAACGACGAAGGCGGAGATGCATTCCAGGCCGCGCTCACCGATTTATGCCGCCAGCTTGCGCTCCTCGTCGTGCGCGACGGGGAAGGCGCGAAAAAGCTGATCGAAATAACGGTTGAAGGGGCAGTTTCGGACCAAAGCGCGCGAACGGTGGCGTTGAGCATCGCAAATTCACCGCTGGTCAAAACAGCAATCGCGGGAGAAGACGCCAATTGGGGCCGTGTCGTCATGGCGGTTGGAAAGGCTGGAGAACCGGCTGACAGGGACAGGCTCGCGATCCGGTTCGGCAACACGCAGGTTGCGCGGGATGGCCTGCCGGTCGCGGATTATGATGAAACACCCGTCGCGGCGCATCTGAAAGGGAGCGAGATCAGTATTGGTGTTGAGCTTGGTCTTGGTGCAGGGCGGTGCACGGTTTGGACGTGCGACCTGACCCACGGCTACATCTCGATCAACGCCGATTACAGGAGTTAAATTACTTGGCCGATATCATTCTTCACCATTATCAAGGCTCTCCGTTCAGCGAACTGCTCCGCGTGGCGCTCGGTCACAAGCAATTGGCCTGGAAGTCGGTTATAATCCCGAACATCGCCCCCAAGCCCGATCTGACGCCGTTGACGGGCGGATATCGCAAGACCCCCGTCCTTCAGATTGGTGCAGATATCTATTGCGACACTGCCATTGCGATCGAGGCCATCGAAGCCTTCAAGCCCGAACCGACATTCTTTCCAGCACCCCTTGGTCGCGCTGGAGCATTTGTGGGGCTGTGGGCCGGCGGGCCGATG
>JANNLW010000174.1:0-4874 GCA_031397145.1 Sphingomonadales bacterium
GGCGCGGATGTGACGGTTGGTTGTCTGGTGGTGCCGCGCGCTGAGGCGAGCGGCTTCGGGGTGATGGCGGTCGACAAGCAAAGCACGATCACCAAGTTCGTGGAAAAACCCGCCAATCCTCCCAGCATCCCCGGTGATCCCGACCATGCGCTGGCTTCGATGGGGATCTACGTGTTTGAAACCGAATTCCTGTTCGACCAACTTCGGCGCGATGCTGCCGATCCCAAGTCGAGTCGCGATTTCGGGGGAGATATCATTCCCTATATCGTCAAGAATGGTAAAGCCGTCGCCCATCGGTTTGGCGACAGTTGTATTCGCGCGGCCGAGCAGATCGGCGAATATTGGCGCGATGTCGGTACACTCGACGCCTATTTCGACGCTAACCTCGATCTTATCGATACTGTGCCCCAGCTCAACATGTATGACCGTGACTGGCCGATCTGGACCGATCAGGTCATCGCCGCCCCGGCCAAATTCGTCCATGATGAAGATGGCCGGCGCGGACATGCAATCTCCTCGCTGATCAGCCAGGACTGCATCGTCTCGGGCGCGGTGGCCAAGCGTAGCCTGCTGTTTACCGGCGTCAAGATGGGCAGCTTTTCCAGCGTCGATGATGCGGTGATCCTGCCTTACTGCAATATCGGGCGGAGTGCGCGACTCAGCCGGGTAGTCATCGACTCGGGCGTGCGCATCCCCGAAGAGCTAGTGGTAGGTGAGGATACGGTGCTCGATGCCAAGCGCTTCCGTCGCAGTGAAAATGGCGTGTGCCTGATCACCCGCGACATGATCGAGAAGCTCAAGGTCTGACGATGCCACTCAATGTCCTCTCGGTCGCCGCTGAAGCCGTCCCATTAATCAAGACTGGCGGGCTGGCTGATGTTGTCGGAGCCTTGCCCGCAGCGGTCGCCCCGCACGGGATCGCGCTGACCACACTGCTGCCTGGCTTCCCGGCCGTGATGCAGGCGGTCAAGCGCGGCAAGGTCTTGCATGCCTATGACGACCTGCTCGGCCAGCCGGCGCGGATAATCGCCGGCAAGCTGAGTGGACATCCCCTGATCGTGCTCGACGCGCCGGGATTCTATGCGCGTGAGGGCAGTCCTTACTCGGATTCTGGCGGCGAGGACTGGAGTGACAACTGGCGGCGCTTTGCGGCACTGGGTCGGGTTGCAGCGGACCTTGCCGGTGGGCTGGTCAAAACCCGCAAGTTCGATCTGGTCCATGCGCATGACTGGCAAGCGGCAATGGCGCTGGCTTATTTGCGCTTTGCTCCGCTCAAGGGCAGCACACCGCTGCCTACGGTGATGACCATCCACAACATGGCCTTCCAGGGCTATTTCGGGCGCGAAGTGTTCAAGGAGCTTGGCCTGCCCAAATCGGCATGGTCGATCACCGGGGTCGAGTATCACAAAGGCGTTGGCTTCCTCAAGGCAGGAATGGAAGCGGCCAGTATCATTACTACGGTAAGCCCGACCTATGCGCAGGAAATCCGCTCCGCCGAGTTCGGCATGGGGCTCGAAGGGTTGGTCGTCAGCCGGGGAGACCGGGTGCGTGGTATCGTCAACGGGATCGATCCAGCCGAATGGAATCCTGAGACAGACCCTCGACTTTCCAGCAATTTCACGGCGCGTGCTCTTGCCAAACGTTTAGCCAACAAGCGCGCGCTGGAAGCGGAGTTCGGGCTTGAGTCTGATGACGGACCTCTGTTTATTGTCGTCAGCCGTCTGACTTGGCAGAAGGGCATGGACGTGTTGGTCGAAGTGCTCGATCATCTAGTGGGGATCGGCGCGCGGCTGGCACTGCTGGGTGCCGGCGACGCTGCGATAATTGCCGGTCTGGAGGCGGGTGCGGAGCGACATCCGGGGCGGATCGGACTGCGGATCGGCTATGACGAGGGGCTCGCGCATCGAATGCAGGGCGGCGGCGATGCCATCCTTGTGCCGAGCAGGTTCGAGCCGTGCGGACTGACACAGCTTTATGGCCTCGCTTATGGCTGCGTGCCAGTCGTGGCCCGCACAGGTGGGCTGGCTGATTCAGTGATCGATGCAAACCTCGCCGCGTGCGATGCGGGCGTTGCGACTGGTATCCAGTTCTCCGCGGTCGACTATTTTGCCTTGGCCGCTGCCGTCAGCCGGGCGGTGGCGCTCTACCGCCAGCCCGAAGCTTGGCGGGTGCTGCAGCGCAACGGCATGATGGCCGATTTCTCATGGAAGAATAGCGGTAAGGTCTATGCCGAACTCTATCGCGAATTGACGGGACCGAGATGACTGTACAAACGCATGCGACGAAGCCCTTCGCTGGACAGAAGCCGGGCACATCAGGGCTGCGCAAGAAAGTGCGCACCTTCCAGCAGCCGAATTACACCGAGAACTTCATTCAGGCTGTGTTCGACGCGGTCGAGCGCCCAGCCGGGTCGACTTTGGTGATCGGCGGCGACGGACGCTTTCACAATCGTACGGTGATCCAGCAGGCGATCCGCATCGCCGCAGCCAATGGCTATAGCCGGGTATTGGTCGGGCGGGGAGGGATACTCTCGACCCCCGCCGCCAGTCATGTCATCCGCAAATATGGCGCAAGCGGCGGGTTGATCCTTTCAGCCAGCCATAACCCGGGTGGGCCGAACGAGGACTTCGGGATCAAATACAACATCGCTAACGGCGGCCCCGCCCCCGAGGCGGTGACCGAGGCAATCTTTGCTCGCACGGAGTCCATCGACCGATGGCTGTCTGTGGATGCGCAGGATATCGATCTCGATACGCTAGGTGTCAGCACCGTCGCAGACTTGACCGTCGAGGTGATCGACCCGGTCGCCGACTATGCCATGTTGATGGAAAGCCTGTTCGACTTTGCTGCGATCCGCCGCGCAGTGGAAAGCGGGTTTACCATGGCGTTCGACGCGATGAGCGCGGTGAACGGGCCTTACGCAGTCGAAATACTCGAACGCCGTCTCGGTTTTCCCGCAGGGACGGTGCGCAACGCCATCCCGCTCGAAGATTTTGGTGGACACCACCCCGATCCCAATCTCGTCCACGCGAAGGATCTCTATAACCTGATGATGGGTCCCCATGCGCCCGACTTCGGGGCCGCTACGGACGGCGATGGCGACCGCAACCTGATCATCGGCAAGAACCGCTTCATCACTCCATCGGATTCTCTGGCGATGCTCGCCGCCAATGCCCATCGCGCGCCTGGTTATGCGGGCGGGCTCAAGGGCATTGCTCGCTCGATGCCGACGAGCGCAGCGGCCGATCGTGTCGCCCGGGCACGGGGAATACCCTGTTTCGAGACTCCGACCGGCTGGAAATTTTTCGGCACGCTGCTCGATGCAGGTAAGGCGACGATCTGCGGCGAAGAGAGCGCGGGCACTGGTTCAGACCATGTCCGCGAAAAGGATGGGTTGTGGGCCGTGCTTTTGTGGCTCAACATTCTCGTCGTGCGGGGGATCAGCGTTGACACGCTTGCCCGCGAGCATTGGGCGCAGTTCGGACGCAACTATTACGCGCGACATGACTATGAGTCTATTGACAGCCAACGCGCCACTTCACTGATTGACGCATTGACCGCCGCGCTGCCCGCGCTCCCGGGTCGCTCGTTTGGCCCGCTCACAGTCTCGGCAGCTGACAGTTTTTCCTATACCGATCCCGTCGATGGTTCAATTAGCACGAACCAAGGCCTGCGCGTGCTGTTCGACGGCGGCTCACGGATCGCCTTCCGCCTCTCTGGCACCGGCACCGAAGGGGCGACGCTACGGGTCTATCTCGAACGCTATGAGCCGGTCAGAGGCGATCTGGACCGCGAAACACCAAACATGCTTGCCGCGCTGATTGAGGCCGCAGAGTCGATTGCCGGGATTGCGCGCCATACTGGCCGCACTGCCCCTGATGTCGTGACGTGAACTCGCCCTACGGGGTCAGTTGCTTCGGCGGTAAGACATATTTCCGCGTCCGTGCGCCAGACGCTTCGGCGCTTTGGCTTTGCCTGTTCGACCGAGGGGCCGAACGCCGGATTGCCATGTCGCGATCAGGCGACGACTGGCGGGCCGAATTGCAAGGCGAATGCGAAGGCATAGGCTATGGCTATCGCGCCGAGGGACAATGGGCTCCAGAGCGGGGCCTGTGGTTTGATCCTGCCAAGTTGCTCGTCGATCCCTACACGATTGAGCTTGATCGACGTTTTGCACAGGATCCTGCGCTCGCACAATATGGGGTCGATACGGCACATCTCGTTCCGCGTGCGTTGGTGCCCAGGGTGCGGCCACTGCTTGCGCATTGCCGGCCGCGGTTCGAACGAGGAGACCTGATCTACGAGATAAACGTTCGTGCTTTCACCATGCTTCACCCGCAGGTGTCCCCTGCGTTACGCGGCACTGTTGCCGCCCTGGCCGAGCCTGATGTGATCGCGCACCTCAAGAAATTGCATGTCGGCGCGGTCGAACTCATGCCCGTCACGGCCTGGATTGATGAGCGCCATTTGCCGCCACTTGGCCTCTGCAATGCCTGGGGTTACAATCCCGTCGTACCGATGGCGCTCGATCCGGGACTCTGCCCTGGCGGCGTGCAGGAGTTACGCTGCACTGTCACGGCGCTCCATGATGCCGGTATCGGCGTAATCCTCGACCTCGTGTTCAATCACACGGGCGAAAGCGATGTCCATGGTGGAGTGATTGCCCTGCGCGGGTTGGACAATAGCGTCTATGCCCATGCGCCTGATGGCAGCCTGATCAACGAAACCGGTTGCGGAAATATGCTCGACTTCGCCAATCCTGCGGTGCGGGCCCTGACGATCGCCAGCCTGCGTCACTTTGTTACACAGTGCGGAGTGGACGGGTTTCGCTTTGACCTCGCTACAGTGCTTGCGCGCGGCCCCGGGTTCTCGGT
>JANNLW010000258.1:0-1214 GCA_031397145.1 Sphingomonadales bacterium
GATCGGCACGGTGCCAATAGGGACAGGGCTGTTTCGGATGATCCATTCGCGGGTATCGTGGATGTTGCGACCGGTTGAGAGGTCCATCACCGTGTCTGCGCCCCAGCGGATTGACCAGACCATCTTGTCGACTTCGCTCGCGACGTCGGACGCGACCGCGCTGTTGCCGATGTTGGCGTTGATCTTGACGAGGAAATTGCGCCCGATCGCCATCGGCTCGCTCTCGGGGTGGTTGATATTGTTGGGGATGATCGCGCGGCCGCGGGCGATCTCGTCGCGAACGAATTCGGGAGTGACATAATCGGGAATTTCCGCGCCGAAGCTTTCGCCGTCACGGACATAGGAGGCGAGCCGTTCGCGGCCGAGATTCTCGCGCTCTGCGACGTATATCATTTCAGGTGTGATGATCCCCTTGCGGGCATAGTGCATCTGGCTCACATTGTGTCCCGTTTTGGCACGAAGCGGGCGCGAAACGACCTTGGGGAAACGGGCTACGCCGCCTGAACGATCGGGACCAAGCTGGCCGTTATCCTCGGGTTTCAGTTCCCGGGCGCCATAGCTTTCCACATCGCCACGCCCGACGATCCAGTCGCGCCGGAACTGCGGCAGGCCCGCCATGATGTTGATTCTGGCTTCAGGATCCGTGTAAGGCCCCGACGTATCATAGACGCGCACCGGGGCTTCGCCGCTGGACGGCTCGAGGTAAATTTCGCGCATCGCGACCTTGACCTCCGGATTACCCTGCGCGGGGACGTGGATCTTTTTCGAGCCGCGAATGGCGCCCGTCGTAACGGTGAGTTCGGTGGGGGCGTGCAGGTCTGCCATTGTCTTGCTCTCCAAGGTTCGGATGAAGAGCGCGGGGATCATTGCCGCTCCCTCCCTCCGCCCGTGCAAACGGGATCAGGTTCAGCGGGTCGTGGGGCGCGACGCCCACCTCTCAGTCATGCGACTCCCCGGGGATGATTCGAGTTTAGGCGGATGCAGTCAGAATGTATAGGCCAAGCCCAATCCTCCGAGCCATTGGTCTTCCGAGCCGGCATCGGCGACAATCGGTGAGCGTGCGTACCGGCCAAGCATTCGTCCATATTGGCCGGCAAACACGATCGTCCATCCCTTGCGCAAGTCTCCCGAGAGCGATTGCGCCGCTGCCAGTGTGAAGCTCATCTAGGCAAAGCCGGCCTTGTTTCCCGCCGCACTATAGGCCGGGAGTCCGC
>JANNLW010000302.1:0-6347 GCA_031397145.1 Sphingomonadales bacterium
ATCATGCCGCATTGCGATGAACAGCAACCCGAACTGGCCAACTCCTATCAGCAGGCCATAGGCGGCCAGATTTCCGATCGAGACGGCAGGTCGCTTGAGGAAGAACGCAAGCGGGAAGAACGCGAAGGAATAACGAAGTGCTGCGAGCAACAGCGGCGGCAAATGGAGGAGTGCCGTCTTGATCACAACAAAGTTGCTACCCCAGACCGCCATCACCGCAACGGCCAGCGCAAGATGCGAAAGCGGAAGGCTCTGCCTTTGAACACCGCTCATAATGCTGTGGCTTCGACATGGTCTGGCGCGGCCCCGGGTTTTTGCCGGGCGGCGATGACACAACCAGCCACGATCAGCCCCGTCCCGATATAGGTCGTGATTGTCACGGCCTCGTTATAATATATCCAGCCAAATAGAGCTGCCCAAATAAAGGCCGTATATTCGACTGGAACCAACACTTGTGCCTCAGCCCGTGCATAGGCCCATGACAGGAGAAGCAACGCGATGATTGCCAACGCTGTCGATGCCAGAATGGCTGGGGCATGAGAAACGGCGGGAACAACGGCCAACCATGGCGCCGCGAGCATCAGCACCGATCCAGCGGTAAGGTTCTGGAAAAATACAATTTCGATCGGCGAGGCGATCTGTGCCTGTTTGCGCTGGAGTATCAGGTTGTAGGCATAGAGCACGGCGGAAAACAGGATTGCCACAATGCCTTTGAGAACTTCCGGCTTGAATTCGCCAGTGGCGCGCGCAGAAAGAATGACGAGAACGCCGGCAAATCCCATCACTGTGGCCAGAATCGCGTCCCTGCTGATTTTTTCCCCGAGCATGACGGCTGCGAGATAGAGCGTGATCAATGGCGCAATGAACGAGAGTGCGATCGCTTCTGCAATCGGCACACGCGCAAGCCCCCAGAAGAAGCTCAGGGCCATGATTGCCGCAATCGAGCCGCGCAGAAGGTGGAGTTTGAAGGTCGAACGCGCAGGCCATGGCGCGCGCGTGCCGAAGAAAAGCACCGCTCCGATCATCATCCCGGCGATCATGCGCCACAACATGGCGTTATAGGCACCGAGGCTGATCGAAAGCCCCTTCATCAGAACGTCCATCATCGAGAAGGATGCGATCCCCAGCGTCGCCACAGCGAGCGGGATGGTTGGGGATGCAGGTGACGTGCGCGACATGCGAGGCCCTTAGCGGAGCGTTCCCGCTCCGCCACCATCAATGTTGATTTTCTGGCCCGAAGCATAAGTATTTGCATCGGACACAAGCCAGACCACAGCGGAGGCAACATCTTCGGGAGTTGGAACGCGCCCGAAGGGGAATTGAGAATCGAGTTGGTGGATGTCGTCCACGCCTGCGATGGCCTTGGCCAACCGATCGCCCATGTCTGAGACCGTCAGGCTCGGTGCGACGATATTGACCCGAATGCCGTGGACCTGCTCCTCCTTGGCAATCGTCAGCGCCAATGCCTCGCACGCAGCCTTGCCCATATTGTAAGGTGCCCCGTTTGCCGAATGGCTTTGCGTCGCAACGCTTGAGATCATGATGATATCACTCCGATTCCTCTTGCGGAGATGCGGGATGACAAGCTTTGACATATAATGTGGCGCAAAGGCGTGGACACGCATTACGCGCTCCATCTCCGCCGGGTCTGTGTCGGCAACCGGCTTCCCCCGGCTGGCGATGCCAGCATTGTTGACCAGGATCGAAAGATTGCCGAAATCCTTTACGACCGACTCAACCATCGCCGCGCAAGCGTCATAATCATCCACTGGTGCTCGATAGGCCTTGGCCTGTCGCCCCATCGCTGCAATTTCGGCCACCACCTCGGCGGCTGCATCCGCGTCTCGCCGATAGTTGACCGCGATGTCGGCACCCGCGCGCGCAAGAGCCAATGCAATTCCGCGCCCTATGCCCCGGCTCGCACCGGTAACAAGAGCAGTTCGATTATTCAGAGCCAATGATTCCATTGTGATGGATTGGCGAACAGTATTACCCCTGTCCAGTCCGTTTGCCTAACGCAGCACCATCTGGTCGTTGGTTATCTTGACCGAGCCGATCTGTGAGAGAAATGTCTGACCCAAGAGCGAGACTTCAAGGCCTTCAGGGATGATGGCGGCCTCCATGTCCCAGGCCTCCTTGCCACCCAAACGCATATGGTGGAGTTTGACGAACTTGCCGTTGACTGGGCCCGACACACCACGACCGACCGGTTTCAGATCCTGTTCGGTCCAGCTGAAACCCAGTGTACGCGCATCGGCCGCTGACAGGGCTATGGAACTCGTCCCGGTATCGACGAGAAAACGGATGGGCTGTCCATTGACCTCCAGATCAGCAAAGAAATGGCCGTTCTGGCTGCGCGTAAGGACTATTTCGAGTGGCGCTGATGGGACTGCAATCACTTTTTTGCTCTTCGCCACTGGCACCGGAAGCGCAGGGCCTGGGGCTGCAGGTTTCTGGCTCGCTGGAATCAAGAGGCCAAGCACCAGTCCGATCCCGACGACAAAGGCAAATGGCTTGATCGACATCAGGCGATCCTAGACGATGCGTGTTAGGGAAAAGTGAAAATCAGCCCCGAAATCGCCGACGATCCGTTTCATGCTAGGCAGCCTTGGCTTCAACCTCGGCTTCCATCTCGGCCGCCTTTTGTTCAACCAGTCGCACGATATGGTCGATCATGCCCTCATCCTGGACGTGATGATCGGTAACGCCGGAGAGATAGACCATATGTTTGCCGTTGCCACCGCCGGTCAGGCCAATATCGGTCTCCCGCGCCTCGCCGGGGCCGTTGACCACGCAGCCAAGTACCGACAGCGAAATTGGCGTGTGGATGTGCTGGAGCCGTTCTTCGAGCTTCTGGACGGTTCGGATAACGTCGAAACCCTGACGAGCACAGGATGGACAGGAAACAACACGAACGCCGCGAGTCCGCAAGCCGAGTGATTTGAGGATTTCATAGCCGACGCGGACTTCCTCCTCAGGTTCGGCCGAAAGCGAGACGCGGATCGTGTCGCCAATCCCGGCCCAAAGCAGACTGCCAATGCCGATGGCACTCTTGACCGTACCGCCGCGCTGGCCGCCCGCCTCTGTAATGCCTAGGTGGAGCGGGCAATCCACTGTTTCCGCGAGTTGATGATAGGCCGCAACAGCGAGGAAATGGTCACTCGCCTTCACGGCGACCTTGTATTCGCGGAAATCATGGTCCTCAAGCAGCCGGATATGATCCAGCGCGCTTTCGACCAGTGCTTCGGGGCAGGGCTCGCCATATTTCTCGAGCAGGTCCTTTTCGAGACTTCCGCCATTGACGCCAATCCGGATTGAACAGCCATTGGCCTTGGCTGCGTTCACCACTTCCTTCACGCGTTCGGCCGAGCCGATATTGCCTGGGTTGATCCGCAGGCAGGCGGCCCCCGCATCTGCAGCTTCCAGCGCGCGCTTGTAGTGAAAATGGATGTCGGCGACGATGGGAACCCGCGAAGCACGGACGATCTGCTTGAGCGCAGCCGTGCTTTCCACATCGGGACACGAGACGCGGATAATGTCGACACCTGCTTCCTCACACCGTCGGATCTGGTCGATCGTCGCCTTGGGGTCAGACGTGAGCGTATTGGTCATCGTCTGGACGCTGATCGGGGCATCGCCGCCCACGGGAACATTGCCGACCATGATCTGGCGTGATTTGCGGCGCGCGATATCGCGCCATGGGCGAAGGGAGGACATGCGCGCGCTTATAGGGCCAGCAAGGTGGTGGCGCAAATCATCCCCTAACGCAGTCGTAACCCTAACAGATATTCCTCATCACGATGATCGCCGACCATGAATATCGTGTCACCGATTTTCTCGAACCCGTGGCGCGCGTAGAATCGCTGTGCGTCGCGATTCCCGCTCCACACGCTCAAAATGACATCATCGAACTGACGCTTTTTCGCCTCGTCAAACGCCCATTCCATTAGCGCCGCTCCGATCCCGCTCCCGGTCCGGACGCCGCGCAGGTAAAGCTGCTTCAGTTCCATGACGCGTCGGCCACCCGGATCATGGTCAAGCGTGACATCCAGCCCCAACTTGCAATAGCCAAGCATCCTGCCGCCTTGCTCGGCAATCCGGAACAGCCGCATGGGATCAGCAAGTTCGCGCTCGATCACGGGCAGGGAGTAAGTCTCTTGGAGAAAGCAGTTTAGATTTTTGGTGCTGTAGAGATGCCCGAAGGCGTCGACAAAACTGGCACGCCCGAGTTGGGAAAGCGCGGATGTGTCCTGGGCTGTGGCAGGGCGATAGTCGATCATGGGTGGGGCCTCTTGCACATGCAATGGCACTGTGTCACCCCTATGTCGGGGCACAGTTATCAAGGAGTTCGTGTCCATGAATTGTCTCGTTGCAAGATTCGCAATGATTGTCGCATTGCTCGCTTTAGCATTGCCCGGCACAGCTTTCGCCAAAAACGAAAAGACTTTTGCCACACTCAGCGACATCGGCGCTTATGGCTTGGCCGCGGTTTCCATCGGTTTGCCGCTGATCAAGGATGATACCAATGGTGCCTTGCAGGCCGGTGGCTCGGTTGCCGCTGCACAACTGGTCACATTCGGCCTCAAAGAAGCATTCCCCGAACTCCGCCCTGATGGCAGCGATCGCAAGAGCTTTCCGTCTGGCCATACCAGCATGGCCTTTTCGGCCGCGGCCAGTCTCTACAACCGGCAAGGGAAATCGATTGGCATTCCGGCTCTGGCTGTCGCGACATTTGTCGGCTTCGCCCGCGTTCAGGCGGACAAACATCACTGGTATGACGTCGTCGCAGGAGCCGCGATCGGTGGGACCGCCGGATTCCTGATCACGCGCGACCGGCCCGGACGCACCGCCATGGTCATCCCCTGGGGAGACAGCAAGGGCGGCGGCATGACGCTGGCGATGCGCTTCTGAATTTCGCCCGCAACCTTGGTTTCATGGCCTGCTACTGCTAGCGGCGGTAGCGATGAATACGCTCGCGTCCACTCCGAACTGGTCGATCGTCATCCACGGCGGTGCGGGGTCGATGACTCGGAGCACGCTCGACCCGCACCAGGATGAAGCCGCACGGACGGGATTGCGGCTGGCACTGGAGGCCGGGGCGGCACTGCTCCGCGAAGGCGGCACGGCAATGGACGCCGTGGAGGCGGCCGTCCGCGTGCTTGAGGATGATCCGAATTTCAACGCCGGTCGTGGTTCGGTCTTTACTGCAGAAGGCCGGGTCGAATGCGACGCAGCAATCATGGACGGTATTGACCGCAAGGCCGGTGCCGTTGCCGGTATCCGCTCGACCCGCAACCCGATCACCCTCGCCCGTGCTGTCATGGACCAGAGCCCGCACGTCTTCCTCGCTGGATCAGGCGCCGATGCCTTTGCCCGGGCGCATGGCATCGAAGCAGCCGGCCCCGACTGGTTCGAGACCCCCGAACGCCGCCGCCAGCTTGACGAAATCCTCGCCAACCCCGACGCACCGTTCGATTTGGGCATGAAATATGGCACCGTCGGCGCGGTTGCGCGTGACACGCACGGCCATGTCGCTTCGGCCACGTCGACCGGCGGGCTGACCGGCAAGAAATGGGGCCGCGTCGGCGATTCACCGCTGATCGGCGCTGGCACATACGCCGATGATCGCGCAGGTGCCATTTCCTGTACCGGCGCTGGCGAATATTTCATTCGCCTGGGTGTCGCACACGAAATCGCCGCGCGCGTCCGCCTGTGCGGAGAGGACATGCAGGCTGCAGCCGATGCCTTGATCGCTGAACTGACCGCGATCGGCGGCATGGGAGGGGTAATCATTGCGTCCGCAAAAGGCGTGGGAGGATGGGCTTTCAACACGCCAGGCATGTATCGTGCCAGCGCGGATGCGGGCGGGGTCGAGCATGTGGCGATTTTCGGCGACGAGTAAATAGTGGAGGATCGCTTGTTTGCGATTCAGGCAGGGCATCGGCTCAATGATAGCCGAACCTCGTCAGAGGCCTGCAAGTTCTTTGGCAATGGGCGGCCAGGCAGGGTGATGATAGATAAATGAGGCTATCAACTCGGCCAGAAGGATCAAGGGAACCCCGATCTGGTATACGCGATGAATGCGATGGCGGGATGCCAAGTCGTAAGCCATGGATATTGCCATCAGCAAATTCGGTCCGGTAAAATTGTTGCCGATCATGCCCCAAAATCCGCCACCGAATATCTGAAAGAAAATGTCACCCAATCCGCGGTTATATCCAGCACTCAGAATCATCGACGTGGCTAGAATGACGAGTCGTTTGTGTGCCGAACTGTCCCTGCGAACAAGAATGGCCATGGTCGCACATATTGCGAAGACAAGCATCTCGATCAAAGGCGCGATGAGA
>JANNLW010000335.1:0-3556 GCA_031397145.1 Sphingomonadales bacterium
GGCACGGATGCCGCCGGGACCTGTCGGCTTGAACAACCCCGATCCCCGCAAATCGGATGCAATCACTTCGGCAATCTGTCGCCCCAAGGCGTCGGTGGTCCCTGCTGGCGTGGCCGTGGCCTCAGGTGTCGGAAGGACGGGTACCGCGATGGTGAGGTCGTTCGCACTCTCATCGGTCACATCGACGCTCAGCTGGGCCTGCGCGGACCTCAAATCCGTCGTCAACGTCGCCACCAGCGCAATCAGAAACAGTTTAAACTTCATTGTGACAGCCTCTTGTCAAAGGTCGGGCGGATGACTTTCCACGCATCATAATATTCAGCGGGCAGGCTGAAAGGGGCGGCCAGACGAACCGCCCTGATTGCCTGATCGACGTGCAGCCGCGCCTGACTGCGATTACTTTCGTTGACACCAGACTGACCATCCAATGTCGGAGACCCGTCAATCGACCCGTCGCGCTTTAGCCGGACGATCAGTGTCGTCCGCAGCAATTCGATGTCCGCGCCTGTAGGGGATTTCCAGTGCGGCTTGAGCTGACGCCGAATTTCCGCGCCTATTGACGAAGCAACGGCCGGACTGGCAATCTTCGCAGGCGTTCCGTTGGAAGCAGAGTTTGCGTTCGGCGCATCGCTCAGCCCCGAAACCAGATCGCGCGAGAGTCCGGGCCTGCGTGGAGGTGCCACGCTTGACTGGGCAGGCATGGCTGGTTTTGCAGCCGGCTTGGGCACGGGTTTGATGACCGGTTTCGACACTGGCTTCGGTTGCGCGACCGGCTTAAGCGCGGGTGGCAATGGTGCTGGCGTCAATTCTTCAGCGACGGGTGGCGCAACTTCGGCCGGTGCTGGCGCGGCTGCGGACGAAAGATCAGGAGAGGAGGATTCCAGCGCGACCTTGTCCACGATCGAAACCTCGATTGGGTCGGTCTGGATTTTGGGCAAGGCTGGCGGCTTCAGGAGGTTGAGCGAAAGAGCGGTGAACAGCACGGCGTGGGCAAATACAGCGACGCCAAGGCCTGTCCGTTCGGCGCGGTCCATTATTGCGCCTGTCCGTCATCACCTGTCGTGACCAGCGAGACCCGATTGAGTCCTGCCCGATTGAGCTCACCCATCACGCGCATGACAGCGCCATAATCGAGCCCGCGATCGGCGCGTAGAAAGATCTGCGGCGGCTTGCCTGCGCCCTTCTCTGCGATGGCGGCGAGCCGGGTCGACAGTTCGTCGAATGGTACCAACTGATCGCCGATGAACAGCGCACCGCTTTCATCGAGCGAAAGTTGAACCGGCTCCTGATCCTGTTCCAGCGCCTTGGCGCGGCTGTCGGGCAGGTTCACCGGCACGCCTGCCATCAGCAGCGGCGCTGTGACCATGAAGATGATGAGAAGCACCAGCATGACGTCCACCATCGGCGTGACGTTGATTTCAGCCATAGGCGCGCGCCGGGCGCGATGACGGGATGTGGAAGGCGTGACGATCATAGCTCCAGCTCTCGGCTGAGCGTGGCATGAAACGCATCTGCGAAGCGATTGAGCCGCGCCTCAAGCCGGTTCAGGCCATGCCCGAAACGGTTATAGGCGATCACGGCGGGGATTGCCGCGAACAAGCCCAATGCGGTTGCGAAGAGCGCCTCGGCAATACCCGGCGCGACTACAGCGAGCGAGGAATTCTGTTCCGCCGCAATCGCGGTAAAGCTGCGCATGATCCCCCACACGGTGCCGAACAGTCCGACAAATGGCGCGACGCTCCCAACCGTGGCGAGGATGTTCAGCCTATCAGACAGCCTGTCGATTTCGGCCGCAACCGCTGCACCCATCGCTGTTGCAAGCCGCGAACGCGTCCCATCCCGGTCGATCGTTGCGCGCGCGCCTGTTGAGCGTTTCCATTCGGCAAGTGCCGCCTGCACGATTCTCGCGCTGGGCAGTTCTGAATCGCGATGGGCCTCCTGAAATGCGTTGGGGTCGTCTGCCTTCAGGAATTCACGCTCGAACTGATGGGAATTGCGCACAACAGAGCGCAGTTTCAACCACTGCCCGACGATGATTGACCAGGTCCAGATGCTCGCCAGCACCAGCCCGATCATTACGATCTTCACGATAATGTCGGCCTGCAGGAACAGTGCAAGCGGGGATAGGGTCACGGCGTCGGCGTTGAGGGCAAGGGCTTCCATTAGTCTCTTGTGTCCTTGGGTAACAGGGTTTCGAATGCGGCGATCCACGTCTTGGGCTGGCGCCTTGGCCGACCCTCGCACGAAAGGAACGCCGCAACAACGCGGGCGTCAGTCAGCGTTTCATCACCCAACATGACTCGTTGATGAATCACCACCGTCGCTGCGCCCAGTTGTTCGACCGTGCTGACAACCAGCAAAGTATCATCGAACCTGGCGGGGCGCCTGTATTTGATGTTCAATTCAGAAACGGCATAGACGCCCTGCCCGCCTTCGAATGCCGTGCGCTGGTCAATTCCGGCGCACTTGAGCATGTCAGACCGCGCATGCTCCATGTAGCGCAGATAATTGGTGTGATAGACCAGCCCCGAAAAATCGGTGTCGTCGAAGTAGATATGCGCCGGGAAATGGTGTTCGCGGCCTACAAAATGTCCGTCAGCCATCGAATAATCCATCCTGGGAGCCGACAGGCGGATTCAGCCCGAGATGCTTCCAGCCGCCCGCATTGAGGCAGCGTCCACGCGCGGTGCGCGCGATCAGGCCCATCTGGATCAGAAAGGGTTCGATTACTTCTTCGACGGTATCGCGGGGTTCTGACAAGCCAGCCGCCAGCGTTTCCACGCCCACCGGCCCGCCTTTGTAAATATCGGCAATCATCGTCATGTAGCGGCGGTCCATCGCATCAAGGCCAAGGCCATCGACCTCCAGCCGGTTCAGCGCGGCGTCCGCAACCTTGGCCGAGACCGTGGCCTCGCCCGCCACATTGGCAAAATCGCGGACCCTTCGGAGCAATCGCCCGGCAATGCGCGGCGTTCCCCGCGCACGCCTAGCGATTTCCCTGGCGCCATCCTCCGCGATCCCCAGATCAAGCAGGGCTGCGGCACGGCGGATGACCTTTTCAAGCTCCTCGACCGAATAGAATGTCAGCCGCACCGGAATGCCGAACCGGTCGCGCAACGGAGTCGTCAACAACCCCTGCCGTGTCGTCGCGCCAACCAGCGTGAATTTGGGAAGATCAATCCGAACCGACCGCGCCGACGGCCCCTCCCCGATCATCAAGTCGAGAGCGCGGTCTTCCATTGCCGGATAGAGGATTTCCTCAACCGCTGGCGCGAGGCGATGAATTTCGTCGATGAAGAGAACATCGCCATCCTCCAGATTCGTCAGCAACGCCGCCAAATCGCCCGATTTGGCAATGACGGGGCCGGATGTGGCCCGGAACCCCACCCCCATCTCGCGCGCAACAATCTGCGCAAGCGTGGTTTTGCCGAGGCCGGGAGGTCCGAAGAACAGCACATGATCGAGCGCATCGCCGCGTTGACGGGCGGCTTCGATAAACACCCGGAGATTTTCGCGCGCAGCCTTCTGGCCGACGAATTCGTCAAGCGTCTTGGGG
>JANNLW010000380.1:0-1003 GCA_031397145.1 Sphingomonadales bacterium
TCCTCCTGATCGTCGGTGTCAATGATACAACGCGTAATTCAATGTCGGGGTTTGTCTATGGCCTCGACAAATTTCCTGCGGAACGGGCAAAGCTTGAAGCCGATCCTGCACTGATTCCCAATGCCGTGAGTGAGTTGATCCGCTGGCAGACACCGCTTGCTCATATGCGGCGGACGGTTCTCGAAGATACCGAGATCGAAGGCGTAAAGATGAAAAAGGGTGACAAGGTTGTCCTTTGGTATCTCTCGGCCAATCGGGACGAAGACGTGTTCGACGATGGCGATGCAATCCGTGTCGATCGCGAAAATGCAAGGCGCCATTTGTCGTTCGGCTATGGTATTCACCGCTGCGTTGGCGCACGGGTTGCCGAACTGCAACTGTGCGTATTGCTCGAGGAGATGGCAAAAAGACGTATGCGCGCGATTGTCCTTGAGGAGCCCGAGCGCGTGCCTGCCTGTTTTGTACATGGCTATCGGAAATTGATGGTCAAGCTGGAAACTTATTAGTTGAAGACCCGTGACCGTATTGTTCTGGAGGCGCGGCGTCTTTACAATCAGCTTGGCTATGCCAATGTCTCCAGCGCGACGCTGGCTGCGCATCTCGGAATTGCCGAGGGCAACCTTTGGTATCATTTCAAGACCAAGCAAGCGATCCTGACGTCCATAAGCGAAGTTTTTTCAGTAGCGGTTGAACGGCGCCTCGCGCTCGTGCCTGCCCAGGGCGGCGATATTGTCGACGATTATGCCGAACTGCTTCACATCATCACACAGGAGTTTCGCGAATTCAGGTTCCTTTATCGCGATCAGGCCGACTACGGCGGGCATGACGAGATCATTCGAAAAGGCGCGCGAGGATGGCATGAACGGACGCACGTACAACTGCGAATTTACCTGAATACCTTTGCGGCGGGCGGTTTGCTCGATTGGCCCGAAGAACGCCTTGCTGATCTGGCGATCAATGCCACGATCTTGCTTCGTTACGGTCTGGATTATGCACGCGAAAT
>JANNLW010000411.1:0-4505 GCA_031397145.1 Sphingomonadales bacterium
GCTGCGGGAACACTGGGCGCATATGTTTGGAATACTGCCCTACGTCTTGTTTCTCGCCTGTCCACTGATGCACTTTTTCATGCACGGCAACCATGGTCATGGCCATCATCACGATGAGACTAGATCGAATATCACCCGCGATCATCCTCCAACAAATATTGTTACAAGGGAAAAAACGTCATGAAAAGCGCCATACTTCTCACCGCCTTAACATGTCTCACCGTGAACGTTCCACTCACCTATGGGGCTCCACCGGCAACCGAGGCACATCAACACGAGCATGAAGGTGCCGCGTCGAAACAACGCGCCGATATGAATGGGATGATGGCGCGAGCACAAGCCGCCAAAAGTCCGGCCGAACGCAGCAGGCTCATGGCCGAAAATATGGCGACGATGAAAGCACATATGGCCAAGATGAATGGAATGATGAACATGAGCACCATGATGGACGGAAAATCCATGCCGATGCCGATGGATGCCGCGCACATGGAAAAGATGCACGAACACATGGCTATGATGCTCGACATGATGGAACGACTGATGATCCAGCAGGATCTGATGATGAGATCGACCAGGTAACGATCGGGCGTTGACTTGTCAGGAACGTTTGCAAGCGCCCAACAGCATTGCTTTCATTCACTTTCGCTGTGAATGAGCACGAGCTCAATCGGATGTAACCTGCGTCTCTTCGCTCGCGAATTGACTCCCGAAGGTCCGAAGGACATACCAACTCCGTGCTCAAACTGTTGCTTCGCCACCTCCTCTTGCTGGGGGTTGTTCTCGGCCTTGCCGGGCAGGGTGTGGCGTTTGCGTCGAGCCCGTGTGATGCGATGGTTCGGCAACAAGCGTCGGCAATAGCCGGGATGCCCGATTGTATGTCGGGGCAGGATAAGTCCGGTAAACCATCGGCACCGTGCAAGGAGATGACGCCCGGTTGCATGGCGATGGCGGGCTGCGCCTCGCTTGTTGTGCTCGACACGCCTTATTTGGTCGTCAGCAAGCCCCTTGTCATTGCCGCAACGGCAACGTGGCCTGCGACGCCTGTCCTGATCGGGCGCAGCATCGCGCCTGACCCCGACCCCCCTTCGATCCTTGGCTGAACCGACTGGCGCTTCGCGGCCTTAATGGGTCGCGGAACGCTCCAATGCGTTTCAATCAAGGAATTTCGACATGAAGATTATTATAACAATCGCTGCGACCCTTGCGGTCTTCGCTTCCTCGTCGTCCGTATCGGCCATGGCGCCCTTGGGCGGCCATTATAAATGGCAATACAAGCCGCACCCGGGCGCCAACAAATCGTTCCAGTCGGACTATAACCGAGTCTGGATCAAGGATGCGCCGCGTGTCGCCAATTGTGATTGCGCGATGATGCAGGGCAGCGCATCTGCGGTCGATTGCATGGCTATGCTCCACACGGGCGCCATGCCCTCCAACGGCTGACCACCTTCGTTCCCGGCTGACGCCTTTGCGTCGGTCGGGAGCGATCATAGTGGCGCTGTCAATCTGGGGGATTTGCCATGAAATTGATTTTGTGCGCCGGAATGGCGCTGTTTCCGGTTTCGGCATGGGCCGCGCCGCTGACGTTCAACGCCGCGCTGGAACGCGCGGCATCGGATGCGCCTTCGCTCAGAGGGAGCGCAGCAGGAGTCGACGCTGCACAATCGGCTGCCGTTGCCGCGGACCGGCTGCCCGATCCGACGCTTGATCTGGGTGTGAAGGATTTTCCGGTGAGCGGCCCCGATGCCGGACGCTACAACCGCGACAATTTCACGATGACGACCATTGGCGTCAGCCAGCAGTTCGTTAACCCGGCCAAGCGGCATGCGCGGGCGGCGCGGGCGGAGGCGGAGATTGGCATCGCCCAGGCCGATGTCGCGGTCGAGGCCCGGAGCGTCCGGCTCGAAACTGCACTCGCCTGGGTTGATCTCTACTATGCCCAGAAGCGCCTCGACCAGTTGAAGCTGCTCGACCAGAGCCTTGGCGAGTTGCAGGCGACCGTGAACGCTCGGCTGGCTTCGGGGAGCGCCCGACCGTCGCAGGCGCTCGAACCCGAACAGTTGCGCGCACAGGTCAATGACCGCCGTGCCGATCTGGTCGCCGAAGCTGCCAAGGCCCGCGCGACTCTGGCGCGTTTTACAGGTGACCCCGATCCTCAGGTTGCAGGCGCACCGCCTGACCTGAGGGTCAATGCAGCCAGGTTGAAGGCAGCAGTCTCGCAATTGCCCGGCTTGCGCGCGCTCGATGCACAGACCGTGGCAGCGGACGCCGACACGCGCCTTGCGACTGCCGACAAGAGGCCGGATTACACCGTCAGCGCCTCTTATGGCCGTCGTGAGCCCAATTATGGTGATCTGGTATCGGTCGGTGTGTCCATCGACCTACCGTTTTTCGCGAAGCGCCGCCAGGATCCGAAAATCGCGGCGCGGGCGAGCGAGGCTGCGCGCACCCGGTTCACACGGCAAGCAGCGGAGCGCGAAGTCGTGGCCGCACTCGACACCGACCTTGCCGATCATCTGATGCACCACCAGCGGCTGGAAAATGCACGGCAAACGTTGGTGCCGCTGGCGCGCAAGCGGGCCGAACTCGACCGCGACAGCTATGGGGCCGGAACGGTCGATCTGGGCACCGCCCTGCTCTCATCGCTGGCGCTTGCCGAAGCCGAAGTCGACGCACTGACGCGTGAGGCGGACGTTGCCCGCGATGCGGTGCGTATCAATCTGATCTATGGGGAGGACAGCGAATGACCGAGACTCATGTGACCGTTGCGCGCTGGCGCGCGGCCTTGCTTGGAACTCTCATTATAGCCGGTGGCGGCGGATATTGGCTGGGGCAGCGCGGTTCTGGCGAATCCACCACAATCGCCACGACCACTGAAGGCCGGAAGATCCTCTATTATTACGACCCGATGTTTCCGCAGCAGAAGTTCGACAAGCCGGGCAAGTCGCCGTTCATGGACATGCAACTCGAACCCAAATATGCCGATGACGGCGCTGGCGGAGCCGCACCCGGCGTCACAATCGACCCTTCCGCAAAGCAGAATCTCGGCATCCGCGTGGTTGCGGCACAAATGGGAAGTCTCGCCTCCACCCTGAACGTCACCGGCAGTATCGACTTCAACCAGCGCGACGTGGCGATCATCCAGGCGCGATCAGGCGGGTTCGTGTCGCGCGTCTATGACCGCGCACCCGGCGATGTGGTGCAAGCGGGTGCAACGATTGCCGATGTTCAGTTGCCGGAATGGGGCGGCGCGCAGACCGAGTTCCTGAGTGTGAAGCGGTTGGGCCGTCCTGCGATGACCGCTGCCGCGCGCCAGAGGCTCCGCTTGATGGGGATGTCCGACGGCCTGATCGCCAGCGTCGAACGCTCTGGGGCTACCCGAGGCACCGTGACAATCACCACGCCCATTGGCGGCGTCATCCAGACGCTCGATGCTCGCACAGGCGTCACACTGGCGATGGGACAGACGCTGGCGCAGGTCAGCGGTCTCGGGACGGTATGGCTCAATGCCGCGGTTCCCGAGGCACAATCGGGGACGGTGCGGATCGGGCAAGCCGCGACGGCAAGCCTTACGGCCTTTCCGGGCGAGAGTTTTGGGGGGCGTGTGATCGCGATCCTGCCGACCGCCCAGGCCGACAGCCGCACGCTGACCGTCCGCATCGAACTGGCCAACACACAAGGCCGCCTGCGCCCCGGCATGTTTGCCAATGTTGCACTTGGTGAGGATGCAAAGCCTGCGCTTCTTGTTCCTAGCGAAGCCGTGATCCGCACCGGCACCCGAACACTGGTCATGCTCGCGACCGGCGACGGGCGCTATCATCCTGCCGAAGTTCGCGTCGGTCGCGAGGGTGGTGGCAAGACCGAAGTGTTGCAAGGCTTGGCCGTCGGCGAAAAGGTTGTTGCTTCGGGCCAGTTCCTGCTCGACTCCGAAGCCAGCCTTACCGGCATAGCCGTTCGTCCCTTATCGGGGGCCGCCAAATGATCGAATGGATCATCCGTGCCTCGGTCAAGGCACGCGGGCTGGTTCTGCTCGCTGCACTCGTCCTGACGGTCATCGGCATCGGTGCCGTTCGCACGACGCCGGTCGATGCCCTGCCAGACCTGTCCGACGTGCAGGTCATCATTCGCACCAGCTGGCCGGGCCAGGCGCCCCAGATCGTCGAGAACCAGGTCACCTATCCGCTCTCTACGACGATGCTGTCTGTTCCGGGCGCGCGCGTGGTGCGCGGATACTCATTCGTGGGCGATAGCTTCGTCTATGTGCTGTTCGAGGATGGCACCGATCTCTACTGGGCGCGCAGCCGGGTGCTCGAATATCTGAGCCAGGTGCAGGGACGCCTGCCAGCGGGCGCGACCGCTTCGCTTGGCCCCGATGCAACCGGCGTGGGCTGGATCTACGAATATGCGCTGGTCGACAAGACTGGCCGGCACGCTCTGGCGCAATTGCGGAGCATCCAGGACTGGTTCCTGCGCTATGAGTTGAAATCCGTTCCCGGTGTGGCCGAAGT
>JANNLW010000427.1:0-1014 GCA_031397145.1 Sphingomonadales bacterium
ATCGTCTCCGCTCGTTGCTGTCCAAAGTGAAGCAGCACGATACTCGTCATCAACATAACCACTAAAGAAGCCATAGGAAAAGCCCGCTGTCTGACTCATCAACTGAGACATGGTGGGCATCGAAATGGGCTTTCGCAGGATGGGCTTGCCGTCGACATCTCTTCCGACAAAGACTTGCACGTCAGCCAGTTCAGGTATGAACTTCGTCACGCGATCCTGGGGCTTCCACCTCCCTTGCTCATATAGGATCATCATCGCAACGGCGGTTACCGGCTTGGTCATTGAGTAGGCGCGGAAGATGCTATCCATTGTCATTGGAGCGGCCAGGGCGATGTCGCGTTTCCCCTGGGCAGACTCGTGAATCAACTTTCCATCTTTATATGCGACAGTCACGAATCCCGCGAACTGACCATCATCAATCAATCGTTTTAGCGCGACATCGACTTGAGGAAGGTGGGGCCTGTTTGAAGACGAAGCAGTTTTAGCCGACAACGAAGCCACAGGTGTTGCAGAAAACGACATGCTTGCAAACAACACAACAATGAGGGGCGTCGCAGCCCGGCAAGATGAGACGCCAACAGCATGATCAAATGGTTCGCATCCCTTGTGCGCGACAATCCATTTATACAGTGGCATCATTTAACTCTCTCCCTCGCGCGGAATTGTGGTTCGTGCTCAATGGCCACTTTGCGGTTAGGTCCCAATATTTCTGGCGATCTTGTCTGTGGCAGGTTTCGATAATGCGCCGATATTGTGCGCTCCGTCTCGCGATTTGCTCCAGTCGCTTGGATTGGCCCAGGGTGGCTATACATCTTTGTGAACGTTCTTTTCGAGCTTGACAATCATGGACAATTGCGCGAAGTGAACGTTCACAATTAGAGATCGGGCCGATTCGATGTCGAGCACCGATCGCTTTTGGAGGGGAAAAAATGAGCATTCACAGCGATCGCATGGCCACACGACTGATGTTGGGAGCTTCGGTTTTTGCACTTTCGGCATTGCCCGGAGTCGCGT
>JANNLW010000448.1:0-2871 GCA_031397145.1 Sphingomonadales bacterium
CCCGGCGCCGACAGTGTGGGAAGCAGTAACGCCGGAGGTTCATCAGCCTGGGTCGGGACCAATCCGCTTTGGCTGTTCATCGATACTGGCCTGAAAAACCGTACCAGAACCTTAACAGAGCACCCGAAATCGCGTCCGAAATGGAGGTGAATTCCCACATAAAATGATCGGGAATCGCCCTAACTCCGTTTGATTTAGTGATGTCCGCGAGAACGCGTTATCGTGTGGCTGGAACTTTCGTCCGTTTTGACGATAACGATTGGCGACGAACCGTCCAAACAATGCCATTTTTCCATTTGAGGGAAAGAACAAACATCACAGCCGTCAGGGTTGAGAGCGTAAAAGGGTAGAGTATGACGGACGATGTTGGGGGACGGGAGTGCCATGGCGCAGTTCCCAGCGCGCTGATTTTTGCCGATAGTGAGGCGGGCGGAGAAGCAGTATCGGAAGCCGTTATCGCTGCAGGCGGAAGAATCGCGGCGCTGTTGTGCCTTCATGATGCTGTAGAGCGGCTCAATCGCCAGGCCGCAATCGATGTTGTAATCGTTGAACTGAGCAGAGACCACGGGCCGCTGATGGATCGGCTGCTGGACCTTCTCGGCTATATGGCGGTGCGGGATAATCGTCCGGTCGTGGTGGCAGCACCGTTCGTATTGCTCGATTGCGTCGCGGCCCGCTTGAGCAACGGGCCGATCACCCTGCTGTGCGAGCCCGATCTGTTTGATCGTGTGTCTGCGCTCTCGCTGGCCTGGGGTGGCATGGCCGCGCTGGGGGTCGCCGATATTTCCACCGATGCAGACAGTGCGCGCCTGCGCCGGCTTGCCGAAGAGGTCAATCGTATCGCCCGGACGTTGGTGAGATTGTCGAACGACAAACCCACATCCCCGCCCGGCCTTGGTGGCCCGGCATCACGCGTTGCAGATGTCCAGCTCCGCTATTCGGCGCAACCCCTTGATGTAAAAGCCCCGACAATGCCCTCAGCCGAAGAGGTCAGGGACGTCTTGAGATTGCGGCGGATGCGCAATCGCTTTTTTGACTCGACCCTGTTTGCCGATCCGGCCTGGGATATGCTCCTTGATCTCATGGCTGCGCAGCTGGAGGGAGAGGAGGTTTCAGTTTCCAGCCTGAGCATCGCCGCGTCGGTTCCGTCGACAACGGCCTTGCGCTGGATCAGGACCATGACGGACCTTGGTCTGTTCGAACGCCGCGCCGATCCGACCGATGGTCGAAGGATCTATATCAACCTGACCGAGGCTGCCGTCACGGCCCTGGCCGGCTATTTTGCCGCCGCCAATCCCCAGGATGGATTGATGATCTGAGGGGCTTGCCCCGTCTGCTCCAATCGGGCAAAGGCGCTCTTCCCCGAACAGGGGCGCTTAGCTCAGTTGGTAGAGCATCTCGTTTACACCGAGAGGGTCGGCGGTTCGAGCCCGTCAGCGCCCACCATATACCCGTTCGCGGACGTTCGTGTTCGTCTGGACAAACCCCGGAAAAGCGCCATAATCGTTGAAGAAAGGGTCGCGAGCGTTCACATGTGCTCGCAAGCAGCCGCCCCATTTGGGGCCACTGTGGGGGCTAGGCAAACCGTTGAGGACAGCATCATGATAAGGCATTCGCTTGCAATTTCCCTTGCCGCATCAGTTGCGCTGACCGCTGCGTCGTCGGCACATGCCGTCGAAATCAGGCTGTGTGAACGCGAAATCCGTACCGCACCGCTTAGCGACGAGCGCGGGGTCCAATCGGCGCTGGTGCAGGGCTTTGCCGTCGTCAACACCGATGATCATCCAGTTACGCTGACCAGCATCTCGTTTCATCTGAACGATCAGCGCCATCTCCGGGATTTGCGCTGGCTGCTGCCGCCCGACATCGCGCTTGCTGTAAAACAATCACCGCAAATCAGCATGATCGCCGAAGTTTTTCCATCACAGTTCTGCAATGGCAGGATGCTAATGAAGGCCAAGCTGGCCACTTCCGACACACTCGCACCAGGCGAGGCTGTTGTGTTTATGTACCAGCCCTTCGCGTGGAAAGGGGTTCGCGATGAGCTTGAAATTGTCGTCGAAACCAAAAGCGAAGCAGGGAACAAGCAGGACCGGATCGCACTCTCGATTACATCGGGCGTGTCGAAAACCAGGGCGTTATATCCGGTGCCCGGGCGTTCCTTTGTCGCCGTTGCGGCGAGTTTTCATACGCCGCACCGCTGGGCATCAATCGAGGAATTCGCATACGATATCGCGGCTTTGACCGCGAATGGCTCAACCTATCGCGGCAAGGGCACCAAGCTGAGCGATTATGCCGCATTCGGGATGCCTGTGCGCGCCGTCGCAGACGGCAAGGTGGTCGCCGCAATCGGCACGGGTACCGACAATGCCGCGATGCTGAAGCGGCCAGATGAGGCCGAGGAAGCCTATTTCGCCCGGCTGCAGCAAGGGCAGATGGAACTGCTCGCCGAAGGCATGACCAGCGTGCTCGGCAACTATGTGGTGATCGATCACGGCAATGGCGAATTTTCAATTTCAGCGCACCTAAAGCAGGGCAGTGTGCGGGTTAAGGCCGGCGATACCGTCCGCGCGGGCGAGCCCATTGGTGCGATCGGAAGCTCAGGCAATTCGACCGAGCCGCATCTCCATTTCCAGATTTGCGATGCGCCAGATATCGTCGCCTGCCGCCCGGTCCCTGCCAATTTCACCGGCTATCGCCTACCGCTCGAACTTGCACCGCGCATCATCCAGTCAGGTGATATTGTCGAGGCGGCGGAATAGGACGAATTGGGCTGTGGCGGAGAGATCCGGCCACAACAAGGTGGAAAGCAGATTTGGCAGGATTGGATTGGCTTGCGTTAAATTGGCTGAGGCTTGCCTATCGTGCCTA
>JANNLW010000144.1:0-5000 GCA_031397145.1 Sphingomonadales bacterium
TAGAGCAACTGACTTTTAATCAGTAGGTCGCTGGTTCGAATCCAGCAGGGCTCACCAAGTTTTTCAAGCACTTGCTCCGCCAGACGCGGTCTGGATTTATGGCCTCGGAAAAATGGCGAACAAAGGACGTTTGGATGCTGAAAAATGCCTGGTACGTTGCGGCGTGGGATGACGAGATTGGTGCGTCTCCGATTGAGCGAACGATTATCGGTGAGTGCGTGGTCTTGTATCGCCTTGCAGACGGTTCCTTGGCGGCCTTGGACGGCTTGTGTCCGCACCGAAGAATGCCGCTGGCAAAAGGACGTATTGAAGGCGATTTGCTCTCCTGCGGCTATCACGGCCTGACATTTGCTCCCGATGGTCAATGTGTAAAAATACCCTGTCAGACCAGAATTCCGGATGGGGCGCACCTGCGCAGCTTTGCGGTTGAGGAACGCTTCGGCCTCGTCTGGATCTGGATGGGCGATGTTTCCGCTGCAGATAGAGCGCAAATCATTCATGTTGAAAAATGGGGCGATCCGGCCTGGGGTTATAATCGCGGCCCCGCCCTGATCTATGATTGCAACTATCTCTATATCACAGACAATCTCCTCGATCCCTCGCACGTCGCATGGGTTCATCCCAGCAGCTTCGGAGACGCCTTGTGTGAAGCATTGTCGCCGCAAATTCGGGCCGACGCGTCTGGGATGACCGTTTCACGGTGGATCAGGGATGCGCCTGTCGCACCGTTTTACAGCACCCTTGTGCCATTTTCCGGAAATGCTGATCGGCTGCAGCAGTATGAAGTGCGCTATCCGGCTAACGCAATTATCAAAGCCGTGTTCATACCGGCAGGCGAGGGCGGTCCCGACAGGACACCCGACCCGGCCAACAGCTTCCTGATGGACTCCTACAACTTCATCACGCCCGAAACCGAAGGGCGCAGCCGCTATTACTGGTTCCAGTTGCGCAATATCCGGCCGGACGATGCAGAACTGTCCGAAAAAATGTCAAAAATGGTGCTCGCTGCTTTTTCCGAAGATCTCGAAGTCCTGAACGCGGTGCAACAGGGGATGAACGCGCGCAACGGCGCTTTCATCTCGATCGCTTCGGATGCCGGACCGCTGCGTTTCCGCCACACGATCGGAAAGATGATCGCAGCAGAAGCTTGACGATAGAACATCGGCAAAATTGCAACAGTCTGCCAAAAAATGCTCAATCCTGCCAAAATGAGAGCGACCTGCCGCTTCTCGCGCGCTAGAAGCTGTCGAGTTGGGAGACATCATCACAATTTGGTGAAGCTAATCAGCGCGAGCGCCCCATGGGCGCGTCAGGGATAATCATTGCAATCAATTGCAATCAAACGAGGGGGCATTTCATGCGCATTATCAAAAGCAACCACGCGACAAAGCTCATGCTGTTTGGCACAGCCGCCAGTATCGCACTGTTTTCGGTCAATCCGGCGATGGCGCAAGATACGGGAGCGAGCAGTGGCGACGAAGACAGCGGCAAGGAAATTGTCGTTATCGGAACGCGCCGGACCGACCGTACTCTGACTGATACCCCTTCTCCTGTCGACGTCATCAGCGCTGCAGAGCTCTCGAGCCAATCCGCTTCAAACATGCTCGACGCGGTCAAGAATGTTGTCCCATCGTTCTATGTCGGCCAGAATTCGATTTCAGATGCTTCGACATTTGTCCGGTCGCCGTCGTTGCGTGGTCTTCCAGCGGACAATATCTTGGTGATGCTCAACGGCAAGCGTTACAACCGCTCGGCACTCGTTCAGGTCTATAGCGGTGGCGACACAGCACTTGGATACGGTTCGCAAGGGGCTGACATTTCGGCAATTCCATCGATCGCAGTCGGCAGTCTGCAAATACTTCGCGAAGGCGCAACGGCACAATATGGGTCGGACGCCATTGGCGGCGTGCTGAATTACGGGCTCCGTGAGGATGCCGGTTTCGAACTTCAGGGCCGTTATGGCCAATATTATGACAATGGCGGCGACGGCACGAGTAAGCAGGTTGCTGCCAATGTCGGCCTGAAACTCGGCGACAGGGGCTTTATCAATCTTTCCGGCGAATATAACGACGACGACGGAACCAGCCGCGGCGAAACCCGTCCAGTTGCTGTAGTCTTTGCCCAGGCGAATCCAACGCTCGCGTCACAGCTGCCGAATTTTCCCGGCCCCGTGCAGATCTGGGGCTCTTCGCCCAGCAAGGGCTATAAGGCGGTGCTGAATTCGGCGTTCGAAGTAACAGCGAACAGCAAGCTCTATCTGTTCGTCAACCTTGCACGCAGCAGAGGCAACCAGAGCTTCAACTATCGTTCAGCATTCTCGGTTCCGACGCCGCTGGCAGTGGACGATGGAACGGGCACCCCGGCGACACGCTCACCTACTCGCAACGGCGCGTTTTCTCATCCCGCTTTCCTCACTCCTTGTCCCACCGGCAATGCGACATGTCCTGCAGGCGGGTTTGTCAACGACGCGAACGTCTTCAACTTTTCGACACTTTATCCGGCCGGCTTCACGCCGCGTTTCATTGGCATAAACAAGGAAGCCTACGGAACGGTCGGCTACAAGGGAGAGAGCGAAGGCGGCTTCCGCTATGATCTGTCAGGCTCGCTCAGCCGCAATTCGCTCACGCTGTCCATGACGGACTCACTCAACGCATCGTTTGGCCCCCAGAGCCAGACGAGCTTCCAGTTCGGCAGTTTGATCCAGAAAGAGCTGAACCTCAATCTTGATCTCAGCTATCCACTGGAGGCGGGGTTTGCGAGTCCGATCACGCTTTCGGCGGGTGCGGAATATCGGCGGGAGACCTACCAGGCGACGGAGGGCGATCTTCAGTCTTATGGTGTAGGTCCTTTTGCATCGCAGAATCTCTATGTGCAAACCGCACCCGGCGTTTTCATCCCGGATCCGGTTACGCCCACGGTCAGCTTCAGTCCGGCTGCAAGTGGCTACGGTGGCACAAGTCCGGCTTCTGCGGGTAGTTTCAGCCAGAAGAACATTGCGATCTATGTTGGTGCCGAAACCGACCTGACAGAAGCGTTTAGCGTCGGCGTTGCAGGCCGCTATGAGCATTACAACACATTCGGCGGTACCTTTGTCGGTAAGGTCAATGCGCTCTACAAGGTTTCGGATGCGTTTTCGATCCGCGGTACTGTTGGCACGGGCTTTCACGCGCCATCGCCCGGACAGAGCAATGTCGAAATCCTGACTACGAACTTCGTTGCGGGAAATCAGGTTCAGACCGGAACCTATCAGGTCAATAACCCGATTTCCCAGTATTACGGCGCGCAAGATCTGACACCTGAAAAGTCCACCAACTTTGGCCTTGGCTTCGTCGTCAAACCAGCGAGCGCGTTAACACTGACGGTTGACGCCTATTCGATCAGAGTGCGCAACCGGATCGGCATCACGCAAGCCTTCAACGTCACGGCTGCCGATGTCCTGGCCTTGCCAGCCCTCGCTGCGGTCGGCGTGGGCGGCGACGTCAATTATTTTACCAACGGGTTCAATACGACGACCAAAGGTCTTGATGTGATCGGCAGCTACCGGACGGAAGCTGGCGGCGGAAAGCTCAACTTCACTCTTGCGTACAACTACAACAAGAGCAAGGTGACCAAGTTTGACCCGGTCGTGATCAGCGCGGCGCAGATTTCCGACATCGCGAACTTTGCGCCAAGGCATCGGGCTATTCTTTCGGCCGGCTGGCAGATCGGGAATTTCTCGCTCAATGCCCGCGAAAACTATTATAGTTCGTGGAGCGTGCAGGCTGACTATCCCGGCCAGAGGTTCGGTGCGAAGTTCGTTTCAGATCTTGACGTCAGCTACACCTTTATGGAGCATTATACGCTGACACTGGGGGCGAGCAATTTGTTCAACACCAAACCCGACCGGATCGCACCGTCAACGTCAAATCCGATCTTTGCCTTGACGAACAGCACGGCAGACGGGCAGGTTTACCCACGCAGCGGCGGTCCCTTCGGCTTCAACGGCGGGTTCTGGTATGCTCGCGTCCGTATCAAATATTAGGTTGTTGACCGGCTGAATCAGGGGCGGGCAAGTTTCGGCTTGCCCGCCCTTTTTTTTGGCTTGATTGTCGAGCGATCGCACGGGGAACTGAATCATGAAAACATTCAAGGCGGCGCTTGCTGCACTTTTGGTATTGTCGCTGGGAATTCAAGCGGCAACGGCGGCGTCACCCGCCCCGATCAGCGCGGGACATGGCATGGTCGTGTCGGCGCACAGGCTCGCCAGCGACGCAGGGGTGGCGGTGTTGCGCAAAGGCGGCAATGCGGTCGATGCGGCCATTGCGGTCGCCTATGCGCTGGCAGTCACGTTTCCCGAGGCGGGCAACATCGGCGGCGGTGGCTTCATGACGATCCGCCTGCATGACGGGCGCCAGTCCTTTATCGATTTTCGTGAAACAGCTCCTCAGGCCGCAACGGCAACGATGTATCAGGACGCCAATGGCAATGTCATTCCGGGTCTTTCCACGCGCGGCTATCGTGCTGTGGCTATTCCGGGCACTGTGGCCGGGCTTGAACTGGCGCGGACAAAATATGGCACCCGCCCTCGCGCGCCGTTGATGGCAGCTGCCATCAGGCTTGCCCGCAATGGGTTCATTCTCGATCACGGCGATGCCATATTCCTGAACGAAGGCGCGGAAGATTTTTCCAAAGATGCGCCCAGCGCCGCGATATTCGTCAAGCAAGGCGGCCCCTGGCAAAAAGGTGATCGGTTCGTTCAGGGTGATCTTGGACGGATGCTTCAGGCCATTTCGTCCAAGGGCGCCGATGCCTTCTACAAGGGAGAGATCGCAGAACGCATCGTGGCGGCCAGCAAGGCCCATGGCGGGATCATGACGCTCGCCGATTTTGCCGCCTATCGTGCGGTTGAGCGCCCACCTGTCGAGTGCGATTACCGCGGCTATCACATCGTTTCGGCACCCCCGCCAAGTTCGGGCGGTGTGGTCATTTGCGAAACGCTCAACATCCTGGCGGGCTATCCG
>JANNLW010000459.1:0-4797 GCA_031397145.1 Sphingomonadales bacterium
GGACAGTCGCTCCACCGTTCGAACGATCGACCATCGTCCGCCGAAGTGCGGAGTCCATGCTCACATCGATCTCGATAAATTCCGCTCCTTTCGATGCCAGTAGAGATTTGGCGCGCGAACAAAATGGACAAAAGAACTTGGTATAGATCTCGATCTTGGCCACGAGCGCCTCCAACACCTGAAATGGGTTGACGCAGCGGATAAGTCAATCTGCACCCGCCTCAAACAGGACCCGCGCCCAGCAAAACACAAAAACCTTCGAAGCGCCGGATCGTTTCAAAGCCCTTGCACAGGCGTTGGCCGTTGCCCCGCTTGTATAGACATCATCGATCAGAAAAACGGTCTGGCCCCGCAGTCGAGGCCGTGCCGCCGCGCTGACTGAAAACGCTCCCCGAACAGCCTTGCTCCGCTCCCGCGCGCTGTATCCGCGCAACAACGGGGTTGAACGGTCTCGCTTCAAGGCATCGATTTCGAGAGACAGGCCATTTGCCTTGGCCAGATGCCCAGCGACAAGCGCCGACTGATTGAAACCGCGACGAAGGATCCTCCAGCGATGAAGTGGAACCGGAACCAAGATTCCGGGCTCGGAAGGCAATCGGCGGGTCATCAATTTCGCAATCAGTTTTGCGAGACCAATCCTTCGGCCGTGCTTCAGCCTCAGTGCAATATTTCTTGCGACATCGCCATAGACGACAGACGCATAGGCGCCGTCATGATCGGGCGCACTTTGCAGGCACGGGGCACAGATCGCATGGGTTGGCGCAATGGGCGTTCCGCACAGTTTGCAACCCTCTCCCGTCAGGAAGCTGAGCGATTCCCAACACGCCAGGCAGAGTTGGAGATCATCGCTTACAATCAGGCCGCAGCCAGCGCATCTGGGGGGCAGAGCGAAATCTGCAATACTGGCAAGAACATTGGTCATGACGCTCTTGTTGCCCCACCGTCTTCAATGCACAAGGCTCAGTGATGATACCTCTAGAAATTTTCGACCGCATTGCACGACGCAGACAACGCAATCGGATGCTCCGATACGGGACCGATGATCGATGGATAATTGCACGCATGGCGGACGATCTACTGGAACGTCTAGACGCTGTCCGACGCCCCTTTCGGCGAGCGCTGATCCTTGGTTGCGACTTCAAGACAATCTGCCCCGTGCTTGAAAGCCGAGGAATTTCGTATGTCTTGGCGGATACCTGCCCATCGATTGCGGATGCCTTTGGTGGCGTTGCCTGCGATGAGGATCGCCTTGCGTTCGCCGACAGTAGCTTTGATCTTGTCATCGCAATTGGTACACTCGGCACGGTCACAGATATTCCGGGCGCTTTTGCGCTGATCCACCGCGTACTCGAAGATGGCGGTTTGTTTCTGGGCACCATGTTGGGAGCTGGCAGTTTACCCGCCCTGCGATCGACTATGCAGGATCCGAACAATGATCGCGAGGCCGTGATTCGTTTCCACCCTCAAATCGATGTTCGCGGTGCCGGCGATCTTTTGGCGAGGGCCTCGTTTCAACTCCCTGTCGCGGAGTCGGAAACAGTTTCTGCTCAATACCAAAGTTTTCGAAAATTGATCGACGATCTAAGAGCGAACGGGTTGACCAACGTGCTTTCTCATAGACGGCCGCTCTCGAGGTCCATGATCATGTCACTGAGAGAGAATTTCGGAGCACCGGTGCTTGAGAAATTCTCGATCATTACGGTGACGGGGTGGGCGCGTTTGACGCGGTAAGCTTCTCGAGCATGGCAATCAGTGGCGCATCGGCAGGCGGCATGGACAGATGATGCAGCAAATTGGGGTGCAGCCATTGAATCGCCGGTGCCTCATGGGCAGAGATCATACCGCTCCATTCCCGGCAAATGTAAAGCAGGAGTAAAAGCCGCACGTCCTCCAACGGCTCACACGCAAAACAGGCGCATTGCAGGTGCTTGCGGTCGACTATTATGCCGAGTTCCTCGTTCAACTCCCGTATCAAGGCATCTTCAGGCGCTTCACCAGTCTCTACCTTGCCGCCGGGAAACTCCCAAAGACCCGCCATCGCCTTGCCATGAGGCCGCTGCTGGACAAATATTCGCCCGGAAACATCAATCAAGGCCGCTGCTACGACCAGAAGCAAGTTGTTCGTCAATCGATGGCCCTCATTTTAGCAATTCCTTAACGTCCACCACCTTATCCCGGGGTTCCCGACCAGGGAACAGAAGACCGGGAACGTATCATGGGAAAAGTCTTGCGCGCATTAGTGCGCGACTGCAAAGGTGCAACGGCTGTTGAGTATGGCCTTATTCTCTCATTGCTTGTCATAGCAATGGTTGCGTCTCTTCAGGGTGTTGCGACCAAAACGTCTACGATGTGGAACAATGTCGCGGATACGGTCAGCAAGTCGTAATTGGCCTCCTGAGCTTGATTGCGGCGAAAGCAGAATGCGTCCCTGCTGTGCGCACCTCTCTCTTGTTTGGTGCGAAAAAACCCGAATCCTTCCCGAGACTCAAATGCAGCGCAATTTTCCGAGTCCCTTTGTCGAGGTTCGAGCCAGTGAGAGCAAGGATTTGTTAAGGAAATCGAAATCTATCTGGCGCAGGTTCGTCGGAGTTGTTTCGCCTTTGATCTTGAAGCGACCGGGTAGTTTAGATTTAAAGCACAGGAGACCATTATGTCTTTCATTCGTAAATTCGTTAAGAACTCGAAGGGCGCGACCGCCATTGAATATGGCCTGATTGCGGCCTTAATCGCGGTTGCTGCTGTTACCGCAATGAGCTCGTTGGGCGACAAGCTGTCGACGACGTTTAACAACGTCAGCACCAACATGAAGGCTACTTGAACCTAATTTTCTGGCTCAAGAGAGTTTAAGAGGGGCGCTGCGGCACATGCTGCGGCGCCCCTTTTCACTAGTGCCATCCTGGGCATCAAGGCGCGGCATCGCAAAGCGAGACCGCGTTAAACAATTGGAAACTTCTTCTGCTTATCAGCAATGAAGTTGTTTCGGGAAAGTCCCAAAACAGCCGGGTAGTTGAAAACTGAAACTTAGGAGACCAATATGTCTTTCATTCGTAAATTCATTAAGAACTCGAAGGGCGCGACCGCCATTGAATATGGCCTGATTGCCGCTCTGATCGCTGTTGCTGCCGTTTCGGCGATGACCTCGCTTGGTGGCAAGATCTCGACGACGTTCAATAACGTCAGCACCAACATGAAGGCTACCTAATAGCTTTCATTCGGTTGTAAAAAAGAAGGGCGGCGAGACTTCGGTTTCGCCGCCCTTTCTTTTTGCCCGCTACAATCAGAAAAACCTCAGCCTGACACTATGATTTTCAGTTTCTGCCCCGGCTTGAGGTCATTATCCCCAGTCAGCGCATTCAAAACCTTGAACCGTTCAGTTGTGCTGTCACTATAGGCCATACCAGTTGCCAAGCTTGCAATGGTATCACCGCGTTTCACAGTCACAATTTTCACCCGTCTTGGCTTGATCGCAGCGGCCTCTTTGTCTCCAAGGCGTCGAAAACTTTCAAACATTGTATCGAATGCGCCTTTTGAGCCAATAGGTGTGATGGCGACGAAATGGAAAGCGGAACTGCCGGACAATTCATAGGCATAAACGGTGACAACCACCGGGCCGGATTGCGTGTTTGCATTTGCAGATGCGTACGCGCTATTTATACCACCAATCTGGCGCGTAATTATGCTCCCATAGTCAAGGGTCGTTTGCCCGCCAACACCGCGAAGCACGGCATCGACATAGTTTCTCAGATCCCCGCTATAGGCCGCACTTGTGAATTTGGCCTGCCCGGATGCGCTCGATATCACGACGGCTTGCGGTGTGTTGACCATCGCAAATCCGGCAGGTGCAATGAACGCCAGCTTCAAGTCGGGGTGCTTGAATGAACGTCCGTCGACGATCCCTTGGTGCGGATCATCATCATAAAGAACACCATCGATGGCCGAAAGGAAGGTGTCACGATTTCGAGCCTTACCGGTATTGGGCGTCGCCATCGCTTTTTGGGCGGCGCGCGTCACACGGCTCGCTGGATCAGGGTGTGTGCTTGCCCATTCGGGCAACTCCTTGTCACCCTTGCCGAGAAGTCTTGCATCGAGCGAGGTTTGCGCGGCGAGCGATGCCAGTATCGTCGACGACGCCATTGGATCATAACCGGCCTTTCCCAAATAGGAGACGCCAAGATCATCAGCTTGATACTCCTGAGATCGTGAATATTTCAGGACATAACGCTGTGCAATCGAGCCGGCGAGTTGCTGACCCAGTTTCGCGCCATCATTTCCTGCGAGCACCGCCCCAAGCACAGTTCCAAGTAGCGCACCAAGCGTCCCTTTCGTTGCTGCGTTGCTCCGTTGCTGGGCATGTCGCGCAGCCACATGTCCGACTTCATGGCCCAGCACCGACGCCAGTTCGGCTTCATCGTTCATCAGCGCAAGCAGTTCGCGTGTAACGTAAACATAACCGCCCGGGATCGCGAAGGCATTGCTCACGGAAGAATTGAGCAGCGAAACGGTAAAGGCGCTTTGCGTTTCGGCAAGCCCGGATTGTAGGGCAATTTTCTGACCGACGCGGGTAACATAGCCGGCCTGCGGACCGTCATATAGCCCGCCAAATTCAACAAGGAGTTGCGGATGAGCCTTGGCACCCGTCGCGCGATCATTTGCGGTCATCGGCTTGGCGATTGGAAGCGCAGAAGGTTGTTTGGCGCCCAAGGCAAGCAAGGCGCCGCCAATCAACAGGAATTTTTTCATGACGCTTCTCCTCCCGGTTACTCAACACCACATATCAAGCTGCGACTATAGCGCGCC
>JANNLW010000471.1:0-5365 GCA_031397145.1 Sphingomonadales bacterium
GCAAACCCTTGCCGGACGGATCGCCGGGCCCAAGCCTGGGTTGCGCCGTCATCGTGAAGCGGGTTGATGCACAGACCCGTTCGAAGACAGCCATCAACGAATTGCTGCGCGACTAACGTTTGAGCAGGCCCAATCGGGGAATCTCGATCTTGGGGCACCGATCCATCACGACCTTCAGGCCAGCCGCTTCAGCGCGGGCGGCGGCTTCCAGATTGATCACGCCCAATTGCAGCCATACCGCCTTTGCGCCGGCATTGATCGCTTCATCAATGATCTGGCCGGCGGCATCACTGTTCCGGAAGATGTCAACGATGTCGATCGGGCCCACGATGTCAGCGAGGGTGCTGACAACCTTTTCTCCAAGCAGACTTTGGCCTGCCAGAGCCGGATTGACGGGAATGACGCGATAGCCCTGCGCCTGGAGAAAGGCCATGACAGCATGGCTGTCGCGTTCGCGTTTGGCGGACGCCCCGACCAAAGCGATCGTCCTGGACTTCATCAATAGAGCAGCGATCTCTCCATCGGACTCAAGAGGCATGCTGGCCGCCCTGATTGTCGAGCCATGTCAGCAACCGTTGCGCAATGACGTTGAAGCTGGTGGCGATTGGCCCTTCCCTCGCGGCCGGCGGATCACCCGCGTCAGATGCAATGCGGATGGAGATGTGGAGCGGTACGCGGCCGAGGAAACTATGGCCCATTTGCGCGGCTGCCGCTTCGGCCCCGCCATTGCCAAACGGATCGGACACCTCGCCGCAACTCGGACATTCATACCCGGCCATGTTTTCGACCAGTCCGATGATCGGCACCGTCGACTGGTTGAACAAGTCGATGGCGCGGGCCGCGTCAATCAACGCCAGATCCTGGGGGGTCGAGACGATGATCGCGCCAGCAGGCTTGTGTTTCTGGATCATGGACAGTTGGACATCGCCGGTTCCAGGCGGAAGATCGACGATCAGAATGTCGCATTGGCCCCAATCGGCATCGATCAGCTGTCCCAGCGCGTTGCCCGCCATCGGACCGCGCCACGCAACGGCCTGTCCGGGTTTCACGAGATGGCCCATCGAGAGCATCGGCACACCGAAACGTGTCGGGACGGGCTCGAGGCGCTGGTCCTTGGCAGTCGGTCGCGCGCCTTCGGTGTCCATCAGGCGAGGCTGTGACGGCCCGTAAATGTCGGCATCGATCAGTCCGACCTTGCGTCCCATGCGCGCCAGTGCAACCGCAAGGTTGGCAGAAAGTGTCGATTTCCCGACGCCGCCCTTGCCGCTGGCGACCGCAATCAGGCGGCGCCCCACTTTTTCCGACGTCATGGCGACACGTATGTCGGTGATACCTGGCAAAGTTTCCAGTGCGGCATGAACGGCTTTGTCCAGCGTGTCGCGCTGGTCTGGTGAAAGCCCGGTCACATCGAGGATCAGGCTGACCTTGCCATCGTTCAATCGTGGCGCTGCAATTCTCCCGCTGGCGATGAGTCCGCCGCGACCTGAGGGATCAGGAATGGTATCAAGAAGGGCAGAAACTGTATCGGGATCGGACATGATGCGTGCTTTACGCAGAGTTTCTTCGCTCGCCACTGTTTTTCACGCATTACGCTACCTATAAAGACTCTTATGGAAAATGAATCAGGCTGGCGGGCGCGAGCGGGCGCCCTTTTCAACGAAGGTGGCCCTTGGGGCGGGCGTGGGAAAGGATCAGGCGGCGGCGGCGATTCCGGCGGCGGTGGCAACGGCCCGCGCAACCCTTGGGATCAACCGTTCGGCGGCGGCAAACCGCGCGGGCCACGCGGGACCTCGGCGCTTGATCAGCTTGTCGAGCAATTCCGTGGTCGCTTTGGCGGACAACTGCCAAGCGGCGGTGATGGAGCGACGATGATTCGCTACGGGGTTATCGCGCTCGTGCTTGTCTGGCTGTTTTTCACCAGCTTCCATCGTATCGAGCCTCAGCAAGAGGGCGTGATTACCCGCTTTGGCAAATACGCCGGAAAGCTTCAACCCGGCATCAGCCTGACTTTGCCAGCACCGATCGATCGTGTCGAAAAGGTCAACATAAAGGGCATTAAGACGATTGATATTCCAGTCGGTGCGGGCCAGAACCTGATCCTGACTGGAGACCAGAACGTTATCGACCTGGCCTATTCGGTGCGCTGGAATGTCCGCCTGCCCGAAAACTTCCTGTTCGAACTTGCCCAGCCCGAAGACACGATCGGCGAGGTTGCCGAAAGCGCGATGCGCGAAGTGATGAGCACTGTGACGCTGAACGATGCGTTCGGCCCGCGGCGGAGCCAGATTGAAACGCGCGTGGCTCAGCGGATGCAGGTGTTGCTTGACGATTACAAGGCGGGAGTCACGATTCGCGGCGTCGCCATCAAACAGGCCGACCCGCCCGCGCTGGTCAACGATGCGTTCAAGCTCGTGACCGTCAAACAGCAGGAAAAACAGGCCAATATCAACAATGCGAATACCTATGCCCAGCAGGTGACCGCACGAGCGGAAGGCGAATCTGCCGCGTTTGACAAGGTCTATGCGCAGTACAAGCTTGCACCCGGCGTGACACGCAAGCGCATGTATTATGAGACGATGGAAGCCGTGTTATCGAACACCGACAAGACGATTGTCGAGCCGAACGGCGTGACGCCATACCTGCCGCTTGGAAACACGCGACCGCGGGTAACGGTCGAGGAGGCCGGACGATGAGCTATGACAATCCCGGCCCGTTCGGGCGACTCTTCTCCAACCCCGTTGCGCTGGTTGCTGGTGGACTTGCACTTCTGGTTCTGCTCGCAAGCACGGTTTCGATCGTTCCCGAAACCAAACAGGGCGTTGTCCTGCGGCTCAGCAAGGCCGATCGCGTAATCAATGGTTACAAGCCTGGCCAGTCGTTCGGCAGCACCGGGGCCGGCTTGATCGCGCAAATCCCGTTCATCGAGGATATCGTATGGATCGACAAGCGCATCCTTGATGTCGACATGGATCCGCAACAGGTGCTTTCGACCGACCAGCTCCGGCTGAACGTCGATGCCTATGCGCGCTTCAGGATCGTTGATCCGGTGCGGATGTACAGCGCGGCCCGAACCGTGGAGAATGTGTCGGACGCATTGCGCCCGATCCTTGGATCGGCACTCCGCAACGAGCTGGGAAAACGGAAGTTCGCGGAACTGCTCAGCCCCGAACGCGATCGGGTGATGGACAATATCCAGGCTGGCCTCGAACGGGTTGCACAGCAATATGGCGCAGAGATTGTCGACGTGCGGATCAAGCGGGCCGATTTGCCCGAAGGGACGCCGCTCGACAGCGCCTACGAACGAATGCGCACTGCACGGACGCAAGAGGCGTTGACAATCGAGGCGGACGGTTTCCGGCAGGCCCAGATCATTCGCGCCGAAGCAGACGCAAAAGCGGCCCAGATTTATGCGGCCGCTTTTGGCAAGGATCCCGATTTCTACGATTTCTACCGCGCGATGCAGTCCTATCGCCAGACGTTCGGAGTCAATGGCAAGACCAATGGGTCAACAAGCGTCATTCTTTCGAAGGACAATGATTATCTGCGAGAATTTCGTGGAGGGAATTGATGAGGGCCATCATGTTCAATTTCGGTTAAGCCGAAACATTTCATGATAATGAACGAATGAAGGGGATGACCCATTATCTCAACCAGGAGGTTTGAACCCGTGCGTTACGCTTATGCCATAACATCTGCCCTGCTCCTTGGCGGCACCGCCGCGACCTTGGCGCTGCAATCGCCGGGCAGCGCCCAGAATGCCCAGAATGAACCGGGTGCCATCGTTGCGGCTTCGGCGCCGCGCCCCGGCGCGCCGATGAGCTTTGCCGATCTGGCTGCACGGCTACAGCCGGCTGTCGTAAATATCTCGACCACGCAACGCGTCCAGGTGAATGCCAACCCGCTTGCCGGAACGCCGTTTGGCGATCTTTTCGGCGGCGGAAATGCAAATGGCGGCCGCCCGGTTACGCGTGAAGCGCAGTCGCTCGGCTCGGGCTTTATCATTTCGGCCGATGGCTACATCGTAACGAACAACCACGTTATTTCGGGTGGTGAAGGGGGCGGCGCATCTGCTGTCAGTTCGATCAAGGTCACGCTGCCTGATCGTACCGAATATGATGCTACGCTGGTTGGCCGTGATCCGACTTCCGATCTGGCCGTGCTCAAGATCAAGGCAACAAATCTGCCCTTCGTCCGCTTTGGAGATTCGACCAAGGCGCGGGTTGGCGACTGGGTTGTCGCGATTGGCAATCCGTTCGGGCTTGGCGGTACCGTAACTGCCGGGATCGTCTCGGCGCTTCACCGGGTAACCGGGCAGGGCGGCGCCTATGACCGCTACATCCAGACGGATGCCTCGATCAACCAGGGCAATTCGGGTGGGCCGATGTTTGACATCAATGGCAATGTCATCGGCATCAACACGATGATCTTTTCGCCGACGGGCGGCAATGTCGGAATTGGCTTTGCCATTCCGGCCGAACAGGCCTGGCCGATCGTCCAGAGCCTAAAGGGCGGCGCGAAGATCAAGCGCGGCTATCTCGGCGTTGGCATACAGCCGCTTGATGAAGGCATTGCCGATTCGCTCGGGATTGAGAAGAATCACGGCGAACTAATCGCGCGTGTTGAGCCTGGCGAAGCGGCTGACAAGGCCGGGATCAAGCAGGGTGACATTGTCGTGAAGGTCAACGGGCGCGAAGTTACGCCGGACCAGACGCTCTCCTACCTTGTCGCAAACCAGAGCGTCGGGTCTCGAGTGCCGATTGAAGTCATCCGCAATGGCAAGCGCCAGATGCTTACTGCGGTGCTTGGTGAGCGGCCTTCGGAAGAGAAACTGGCCGGCCTGGGCAATGGCGCGCAACCCGGCCTCGATCCGGAAGACGAAAAGACCAGTCAGACAGCGACCCGTGAATCGCTGGGACTCGCGCTCCAGACCCTTACGCCCGATATTTCGCGTCAACTTGGCCTCAACGCCTCTATGAAGGGTGTCGTCATTGGCGCGGTTGATCCGTCAAGCGATGCCGCTGCGAAGGGACTGCAGCGGGGCGATGTGATCCTTTCTGTGAATTATAAGGCGGCAGCCAGCCCCGCCGACATTGCAGCTGCAGCCAGTGCTGCCAAATCGGCAGGGCGTGCAAATGTGCTGCTGTTCGTGCAACGCGGGAATCTGCCTGCGCGCTATCTTGCCGTGAAACTGAAACAGGGCTGAAATTAAGGTTGATTCCCGCTTTGCTGTTGTGCCCGCGCTCGGCTATGGCGCCCCGCACAAGCACAACAGCCGGGAAGCCTTCAACCCAATGCGAAATCCGATGCTGTTGCTGGGGCAAAGACGGTTCCTGCCCCTGTTCGTCACGCAGTTCCTGGGTGCCTT
>JANNLW010000485.1:0-2652 GCA_031397145.1 Sphingomonadales bacterium
CCGGCTGGACTTGCCGGTCAGGATGGCGAAGGCAGGGTCAGGGCCATTGGCGGCGATCGCGACAATCTGCATTTACTCCCGTCCCAAGTCGCCTTGATCAGGGCCGTCGCGGCCGCCAACCCACGAACGCTGGTGACCATCGTCGCGGGCTCGGCGGTGCTGATCGATGAATGGATCGATGCGGTGCCCGGGGTGCTCCAGACCTTCTATGCCGGAATGGAAGGTGGCACGGCACTGGCCAGACTGCTCGGCGGAGCGATCAGTCCGTCGGGAAAACTTCCCTTCACGATCGCGCGCGATGCTGCGGATTACCCGCCGTTTGACAAGGATGCCGACGCGATCGTCTATGGCCCGCTCCATGGCTATACGCTGATGGAACGAAGCGGAAAGAAGCCTCTGTTTCCGTTCGGCTTTGGACTCTCATACACGTGTTTCGCCTATGAAGGCGCGGAAGCGCAGCGCGTTGGCGATCATATCAGATGTTCGATTACCGTGCGCAATATGGGAAGCGCCGCTGGCCGCGAAGTGGCCCAACTTTATGCCGGGTTCCCCGAAACGGTCAGCCGACCGCACAAATTGTTGCGCGGCTTTGCGAGTGTCGAGCTGGAGCCACGTGAAGCAAGGCGTGTCGAATTCAATGTCTCGCTGAACGACCTGGCGTGGTGGGATGAAGCCGAACATCGCTGGATCGTCGAGCGAGGCCGCTACACATTCTATTTCGGTGGGGACAGCGCGAGCGCCGAATTGATCCTGGCCCAGATCGCTATCTAGCCTGCAGCCATCTGCATGATGATGTCCCAATGCCCATCGCTAACCGGCACGACGGAAAGCCGGGACTGTCGGATCAAAGCCAACTCTGCCAGTTTCGGCTCGGCCTTCATGTGTGCAAGAGTAACAAAATTCTTGATGCCTTCGACCGGCGCCACGTCCACCATAACAAAGCGCCCTGCCGGATCGCTTGGGTCCGGATACGCCGTCTTGACGATTGTAACGATGCCGACAATCTCCTTGCCCTCGTTACTGTGGTAGAAAAAAGCGGTATCGCCGACCTTCATCGCCTTGAGGTTGATTGCTGCCTGGTGGTTGCGCACGCCATCCCAATGAGTGCGGCCATCATTCACCATCATCTCCCAGCTATACTTGTGCGGTTCGGACTTGAGTAGCCAATGTGCCAAGATTTCAACTTTCCGCTTTAACCGAAATCGCATGGCGCGCGACGAAGAACTGACCCCGTTCTGTCACAAAAACGATGACGAGTGCAATCACACCGCAGAAGAAATAGCCGATGTAAAGCGGCACGGTTGTGCCATCGAATGCACGTCCGATCACAGTTCCGAATACCGACGCGACAATGTTGGCGAGCGATCCCTGCAACGAACTCGCCATTCCTGCGACCTTGCCCATATTTTCCATGGCCATTGCGCCGAAATTTCCCGCCATCAGCGAGAAACCCATCATCATTGCCATTTGCAGGCCGATAAAGGTCAGTAGGGATTCATGACCTGTCATGGCTACGATCACGTGGATGCCTGCCACGCCGGTGAAGAAAAACAGGGCGGCATGGCCAATCCGGCGCATTCCATACTTTCTTACGATGACCGCGTTTAGCAGGGATGCAACAGCCATTCCACCTGCCATGATGGCAAAGCCGGCTGGAAGGAATTCGGGGCGATCAAACGTATGCTGGAAGATGGGCTGGACAGACATGAGGAACCCGAACAGGGCACATGAAACAGCCGCCATCGCACAACCATAGCCGAGCGACATGCGATCTGTGACAACGGTTTTTGCGCTTGCCAGAATTGTCGGAGGCGAAATCGCCGTTCGATTTTCGATCGCCAGGGTTTCAGGCAGCCTCAACAAAACCCATGTCCAGATGGCCAGCCCAATCAAAGCAAGGGCGCCAAAGATCCAGCGCCATGGCCCGACCGTCAGGACAAGCTGGCCCATTGCCGGCGCCAATATCGGCGCAGCCATGAACACCATGCTGGCAAGACTCATGACCTGCGCCATCTCGCGACCTTCAAACCTGTCCCGCACAATCGATGTTACAATGACTCGTGCGCCAGCGCAGGTCAGGCCTTGGGCAACACGGGCGGCGAGAAGATGTTCAAACGTCGGCGCCAGGGTTGCCGCCAAACTGGTCAGCGCAAATCCGAACAGCGACCAGAGGATCAGCGCACGGCGGCCGTAGCGATCCGAAAGCACGCCGACAAAGAGTTGCGAAACGCCAAATCCGGCCAGAAAGGCAGAAATCACGAAGGGCCAACGCGTCTCATCGGCCACACCCAGAGAACTGCCGATCGCGGGCAGCGCGGGCAACATCGAATCGATCGTGAAGGCGACAATCATCATGATCACCGAGATCAGGATGACGAATTCGATTCTGCCGGGATATCGTGTCGGAGGCGAAAGCATGAACCCGCCCTATGCTGCAGTGCGGAATAATACAAATGGGGATCAGCGATTCTGGACGTGCGCCTCGCGGCTTCACTATGATATGCGCGAAAAACACGCGCAGGAGTTGCCATTACTCATTCGTAAACTGATCCCCCATTGCCAAAGGCATTGGCATTCGATGTTTTTGGTAATGTCGTTGACTGGAGGGTAAGCATCGCCCGGGAGGCGGCCCCTGTCCTTTCCCGGATTGGC
>JANNLW010000009.1:0-2095 GCA_031397145.1 Sphingomonadales bacterium
GGTGTGCTTTGCCTATCGGTGCGCCGTGCGCTTGAGGGGTATCGCGGCGAGGTTGCCATCATGTCCTTCAATCCTTCGGTAGGCCGCTGGTTCAGGCACCACGCCCCGCGCTATGTCCGTGGTCTGGTGGTCACGGAACAGGAGGAAAAGGGATTGATTGGCGCACTCCGGGGCCGCGCCAAACGCCATTTTTCGCTCTGGCAGGCACAGCCCGACTTTCTCGCCTATGACATTCGCGACCTGCCTTCGGCTTTCGCTGCCCAGCAGCGCGCGCGGGGCCTTAAAGTCCTTACCTGGACCGTGCGCAAGGAGGCGCAAGAACAGGTCGCGTTCGCGCATGCCGATGAAGTGATTTATGAAAAGCCATCCCAAAAGGCCGGATGATGGCGGATAGCAGTATCGTTGCACGACTGGCCGACGGCGTGGCAGCGTTTGCTCCCGCAGAGTGGGATCGTTGTGCCGGAGGCGCGAATCCGTTTCTCAGCCATGCTTTTCTCTCAATTCTCGAAAGCTCGCGCAGCGCAATCGCCGAGGCGGGTTGGCAGCCGCTTCCGATTGCCATCGATGATCCCGACGGAACGCTCGCTGGTGTCGCACCTGCCTATGTCAAAAGTCACAGCCAGGGCGAGTATGTTTTCGATCATGGATGGGCCGATGCCTGGGCGAGAGCTGGCGGGGAATATTATCCCAAACTGCTAATCGCGGTGCCATTCACGCCTGTTCCCGGGCCGAGACTTTTGACGGACGACGACAGGGTTGCGCAGGGGCTGATCGCCGCGTCCGAAGCTATCGTCGCGCGGCACAGGCTTTCTTCGGCCCATGCAACGTTTCTCGAACAACGCGATATCGATCGTTTCCGCGCTGCCGGCTGGCTGATTCGCGAAGGATCGCAGTTCCGCTGGACCAATAACGGATATGGTTGCTTCGACGATTTTCTTGCCAGCCTTTCGTCACGAAAGCGAAAGGCCATCCGCAAGGAACGAGCGACGGCCCAGGCGGGACTCGAGATTGTCGCACTGACGGGCGAATCGATCACAGAGGCGCATTGGAGCGCGTTTTGGGGATTCTATCAGGACACAGGCGCGCGCAAATGGGGCCGGCCTTACCTGACGCGTGCCTTTTTCAGCCTTTTGGGCCAGGTGATGGCCGACAAAGTCCTGCTTGTGCTGGCGCTACGCGATGGGCGGCCGGTTGCTGGTGCGCTGAACCTTATCGGTTCAGACGCGCTCTACGGTCGATACTGGGGCTGCGACGAAGATATTCCGTTCCTCCATTTCGAGCTTTGCTATTATCAGGCAATCGATTTCGCGATCGCCAATGGCCTCGGTCGGGTCGAGGCCGGCGCACAGGGAGAGCATAAGCTGGCGCGGGGTTATGGCCCGGTTCCGACATGGTCGGCCCATTATATCGCTGACGCCGGATTCAGGGCCGCAGTTGCAGACTTCGTCGAACGCGAGCGCCGCGCCGTGGAGCGAGAAATCGCATTTCTCGGCGAGATGACCCCGTTCAGAAAGGGTGGTTAGGCGGCCTTCAACAGGGATTGTTCTATCAATTTGGTGAGCGCTCCACGCACGTCCTTTGCGGTGTCTTCGATTGTTACCTCTATGTAGCCAATCCCAGCCCTCCGAAGCGCTTCTTTCTTTACAGCATCGCGTGCGGCGGCAGTTGAAAGAAAATGGCCGGAGCCTTGATACTCAATCGCCGCAACGGGATCTCCAGCCGATGTAATGATAAGCAGATCAACACGCTTACTGTTGATTGCCGCAAAAGCCCTTTGATCTGCACATCTCAGAATTTCACCAAGATTTACTTGAGCCATCACTCTCCATTTCAAACCCGCTTCAGCTATTACAGCTTCTGCGACATAGAGAACACGCGCCTCGGATTTGGAAAGGAGCTTGGTTGGTGTGAAACTTGCCGCCATGACAAAGCGAAGCTGGTCTGCTGGATCGAGAATGTTGGAAAGGTTGGGCCGAGAACTGGCAACATACCTCCCTCGCGGGCGCCAAGGCATCTTCGACCTGGATGATCGGAGCCAATTAGCGCCTAAGCCCCCGAAAAGCATGCACAGGATGAAGCCTGCAAATATCGAGAG
>JANNLW010000018.1:0-1366 GCA_031397145.1 Sphingomonadales bacterium
TCAACGATTCGCTTGGCCACCCAATTGGTGATCAATTCCTTCGCGCGTTTTCGTCGCGTCTGATCGAAGGAGTGACAAAGAGCGGGCTTGGCGGAGAAGGCCATATCGTTGCGCGCCTCGGAGGCGATGAGTTTGCGGTTATGATGGCAGGCGAGGATGCGGCCGATCATGCGATTCGCCTCGCCCAGAAGCTGGTAGACAAGATGGCCGAACCATTCCTCGTCGGCGGTCACCAAATCCTGTCGGGCGTCAGCATCGGTCTTGCAATCGCGCCCTACGACGGCGACAGTGCCGAAGCTCTTCAGCGGAACGCCGATCTCGCGCTCTATAGCGCGAAGGGCAATGGTCGCGGCTGCTGGGAGCGCTTCGAAACGGGCATGGACGTCGCTGTGCGCCAACGCCATGCCATGGAAAAGGATTTGCGCGCCGCGCTGGCAGCCGATGAAATGCGGCTCTTTTTTCAACCATTGGTGGACGTGGGAACAGGCAAGCAAAGCGGCTTCGAAGCGCTGCTTCGCTGGGATAGAGCCGAACTTGGAATTGTCATGCCCAGCGATTTTATTCCCTTGGCGGAAGAAACCGGGTTGATTGTACCTCTTGGGGAATGGGTTATTCGAACCGCGATGGCAGAAGCCGTGCGCTGGTCCGAACCCTTGACCGTTGCCGTGAATGTATCACCGGTTCAGATGCGCAGCCCCAACCTGTTGCCGACCATCATCAATGCACTGGCCGAAACCGGACTTGATCCCGCCCGCTTCGAGATTGAGATCACGGAAGGCGTTCTCTTGCACGACAGCGCGGCCAATATGGCAGTTCTGCATCGGATGCGGGATCTTGGAATAAAGATCGCTCTCGACGATTTTGGGACCGGCTATTCCTCGCTCAATTATCTTCGGACATTTCCGTTTGACAAGATCAAGATCGACCGCAGCTTTGTCAGTGACCTTGAACGCCGCGAGGATTGCCGGGCAATCGTAAGCGCAGTGATCGGCCTCGCCAACAATCTGGGCATGGTGACGCTGGCCGAGGGCGTAGAGGATGACGTCCAGCTTGAAGAGCTGCGCCGCGAAGGCTGTTCGATGGTTCAGGGGTACCTGTTTGGAAAGGCAATGCCCGCCGGCCATTACACAGATTCGATGCCCAAGGCGTTGCCCGCACCGTTCGATGAGGTTGATCGGACTAAACCAGCCATTCCAAAGGGGCGCAAGGCCGCCTGAGTTTCTGTCTCCTGCGACGAAGCGAGGGACCGATGTCTCGCAATCTTAACAAATTGACACTATTGTAAGCAAATGAGCGGCGCGATTCCCCACTATCATACTATCGGTATCGTCCCGGGCGATATCGACTTCATGGGGCATGTGAACAA
>JANNLW010000066.1:0-7699 GCA_031397145.1 Sphingomonadales bacterium
AAAGAACCCATGTTCGGGCGCGGGCGCATTGGCGAGGACAGCATCCCGGCGATTGCCGTCTGTCACCACATCGGCGCGCAGGCGCAGCGTGTTGGCGATGACGGCGGTCATCGGCTGGACGGCAGACGTATCGACCTCCCCAAGCTGTTCGATCCAGCCCAGAATGTTGTTGAGTTCGGGGACCATCGCCTCAATCTCCGCATCGCTGGTCGCAATGCGGGCGAGAGAGGCGATCTTGCGGACGGTTGCACTATCGACGGACATGGGGCGGGCCGCTATCATTGCCCCTGCAAAACGGCAAGCGCGAAGGAGCCTTCAATGACCGATATCAAGCTGGATCGACGCTGAATGTTGGGAGCAACGCTGAGCGCGGCCGCTCTCGCGCCGGGTCTTGCCCATGCGCAGACAATGGCCATGGCGCCCGCGGCACCCGCTTATACGCCAGTGCCCCTGCCCTTCGATCCCAAGACCATTGTCGGCCTGTCCGAAAAGCTGCTGACCAGCCATCACGGCAACAATTACGTCGGCGCGGTCAAGCGGATTGGCAGTATCCAGGGCGAATTCGCCAAACTGGATTTGGCAACCGCGCCCAATTTCATCATCAACGGGCTGAAACGAGAGGAACTGATCGCGCAGAATTCAATGGTCCTCCACGAAATCTATTTCTCCTGCCTCGGCGCACCCACGGCACCCGGGCCCAAACTCGCCGTGCAGATCGAGCGCGATTTCGGCAGCATGGACAAATGGCGGCTGGAATTCAGCGCAATGGGCAAGGCGCTCGGTGGGGGCTCGGGCTGGGTTGTGCTCAACTGGATGGAGCGCGACGCAAAACTGGTCAACCAATGGGCCAATGATCACACGATGGCCTTTGCGGGCGGTACACCGGTGCTGGTGCTCGACATGTTCGAACATGCCTATGCGATGGATTATGGCAGCAAGGCCGGTGCCTATGTCGATGCCTATATGGCGACGACCAACTGGTCGGCTTCCGACAAGAGGTTCACCAAAGCGAGCAGTTAGGAATTGCCCGCGTTGCGTGCGCACGATAGGAACGCATCGTGAACGACATCGCGCCTGTCCGCAAGATTATCCATATCGATATGGATGCCTTTTTCGCGTCTTGCGAGCAGAGAGACAATCCCGAGTTGCGCGGCAAACCAGTGGCAGTTGGCGGGATGGGACCGCGCGGGGTCGTCGCGGCAGCGAGCTATGAGGCGCGCGTTTTCGGGGTGCGATCCGCTATGGCGTCAGCGCGCGCGCGACGACTGTGTCCCGACCTGATCTTTGTGCCGCACCGGTTCGAGGTCTATCGGCAGGTTTCGCGCCAGATTCGGGAGATATTCGAAAGTTACACGCCGCTCGTCCAGCCACTTTCACTGGATGAGGCTTATCTCGACGTCACCGAAAACCTCAAAGGCATCGCTTCGGCCACCCAGATTGCCGAGGAAATCCGCGCAATGATCCGGGCTGAAACCGGGCTGACTGCCTCGGCGGGGGTTTCCTACAACAAGTTCCTCGCCAAGATCGCATCCGACCAGAACAAACCGGACGGGCTGTGCGTGATCACACCGGCCAAGGGGCCAGACTTTGTTGCGGCGCTTCCGGTGCGCAAATTCTATGGCGTGGGCCCGGCGACTGCGGCCAAGATGGAGCGGCTGGGACTGGTGATTGGGGCCGACATTGTCCGGCAGAGCCGCGAGTTCCTTGACCGGCATTTCGGCAAGGCTGGCGGATATTATTACTGGGCCTCGCGCGGGGTCGATCACCGCGCGGTCAATCCCAATCAGGAGCGCAAATCGGTCGGATCCGAAACGACCTTTGGCGACGATCTGACAACCGGTGAGGCATGCATGACCGAGCTTCGCCCGCTGATCGCTTCGGTTGCCCGCTATTGCGGCAAGTACGACATCGCTGGACGGACGGTGACACTCAAGCTGCGGACGGTCGATTTCAAGACGGTCACGCGGAGTCGGTCGCAAGCCAAACCCATCGCAGATGCCGAGACCATTGAGGAGATCGTTGCACTTCTGCTTGGGACGCTCCTCCCGCTACAGCAGGGCGTCCGACTGCTCGGCGTAACGCTGTCCAACCTCGACACCGGGGACGCACCGGAACAAGCCCAACCGCTGTTGGACTTTGGCGAAGCGGCGGAATAGGAGGCCCGCATGGCTCGCAAGTTCCTCTACATTGTCGCATCCCTGATCGGCCTCGTGATCGTGGCCGCCCTTTCCTATCGCCTGTTCGGCCTGCAACTGATGAGGGTGGCGATGGTGCCATCCGAACCGCTTGCTATTCTGGCACCGCTGCCGCCCAATGCCTATGACAGCGACGATATGTGGATTGGCCGCCCGGGAATAGCCGATCATCCGGCGCTGTGGAGGCCGAAAGGATTGGCCAAGGAAGCTACCCCGAACCAGACTGCGGTCTTTTTCATTCACCCGACAAGCTATCTGTCGCGCCGCCACTGGAATGCGCCTCTGGACGATGCCGAGACAAATGACCGCACAATCCGGTTCGTGCGTGCGCAAGCGAGCGTGTTCAACACCTCCGACACAATATGGGTGCCACAATATCGTCAGGCGACGCTTGGTGCCTTCCTGACCGAAAAGCCGGAAGGCCAAAGGGCGCTCAACCTCGCCTATCGCGATGTGCTGGCTGCATTCGACGCCTTCATCGCCCAGCAACTGCCCAACACGCCGATTGTCCTGGCGGGTCATAGCCAGGGCGGGATGCATCTCGCCCGATTGCTGAAGGAACGGATCGCGGGACAACCAATCGCGAAGCGCATTGTTGCTGCCTATGTCATAGGATGGCCCATACCGGTTTCCGCCGACTTGCCGGCGCTGGGATTGCCGGGCTGCACCAGCGCAGAACAGACAGGCTGCGTCCTGTCCTGGCAAAGCTATGCCGAACCGGCAGGATATGGAGATTCGATGCAGCTCTTTGAAGCGCTGCCCGGACTGACCGGCAAATCTCGCAAGGGCGATCGCTATCTTTGCACCAATCCGATCACGGGAACGACCGACGGCGTTGCGCCTGCCAGCGCCAATCGCGGGATGCTGAAAAGCAAAGCCGATTTCAGCGAGAGCGAACTGGTGAAAGGCGAAGCGCCAGCCCGATGCGATTCAAAGGGATTTTTGCTGATCGGACCGGGGCCCGATCTTGGCCCCTATGTTTTGCCCGACAACAATTATCACATGTATGATTACAACCTGTTCTGGACGAACATCCGGGAAGATGTTGTCCGCCGGACACGGGCATTTTCGGCCCGGTGATCACAACCGACAAGATCGATTTCCGCGAGTCCCTGCCCTCGGGTGGCAGGCTGATCGGGCTCGATGTCGGCACCAAAACCATCGGCACGGCGCTGTGCGACGCGGGCTGGACAATTGCCAGCCCAGCCGAACTTATCCGCCGCACCAAATTCGCCGCCGACAAGGTCGCGCTCGAACGCCTGATCGCCAGGCAATCGGTGAAGGGCATCGTGATCGGCCTGCCGCTCAATCTTGACGGCAGCGACAGTCCGCGCACCCAATCGACGCGTGCCTTCGCCCGCAATCTCTTGCCGCTTGGACTTCCGATCCTTTTCTGGGACGAACGCTGGTCAACCCAGGCCGTCGAACGCCAGATGATCGAGGCCGATGTCTCGCGCGCCAAGCGGGCCGAGCGGGTGGATAGTGCAGCGGCGGCCTATATCCTGCAGGGAGCGATCGATGCGCTCATGATGGGTTGGGGCGACAAGGCCCAGCCCACCCTACCGCGCGACTTCGAGTAAAATTGCCTTTCTGTTCTCTTGCGGAATAAATCACGCAGACGCGTCAATGCGCCCTTCGGGAGAAGGGGGCGGAACGGTCGGAGCGAAAGCCGACAGGCTTCCGGCTGGTTTGCATTGTGCGGTTGAAGGCGCGGGGGTGCATAACCGGCTTACCGTCCCCTGCGCCACCTCTATATCCGGCGCGCGTCCGCGGGGGGAAGGCCCGAAAGCCCCCGCATATCCGGCATCAAGACCGGAGACGGGATTATCCCCGCCACGCCCGGACCGGTTCGCACGATTGGAAAAGCGTATGGTCGCTTTTGAAAAAGCGCAGACGCCCGCCCCTCTCGCACCGACCTTTGCTGCACAGGATTGAGGGGCCTGCACAACCGTCCCGCCCCCCAAACCCGCGACCTAGAAACGCGAATCGAGTGACAAGGGCTTGATTCGCAAGCGAAATCCTATTTTGCAAACGAAAAGAACAAAATAGGAAACAAATAGGATCGCGAACCCCTTGCCCTTCCGGTCCTCGCCCTCTAAGGCGGTGCTTTAATGACATCGCCATCACCCTTCCCGCACCGGCATCTGCTCGGGATCGCTGGCCTGCAGCCGCACGAGATTTCCTATCTGCTTGATGAGGCGGAACATTGGGTGGCTGTTAACCGCCAAGCGGCGAAGCATGATGACCGGCTGCGCGGGCTCACCCAGATCAATGCGTTCTTTGAAAATTCGACGCGGACGCTGCTCAGTTTCGAGATCGCGGGAAAGCGGCTCGGCGCGGACGTGGTCAACATGCATGCGGCGCAATCGAGCGTGAAAAAGGGCGAGACGCTGATCGATACCGCGATCACGCTCAATGCCATGCGCTCCGACGTGATCGTGATCCGTCACGGCAGTTCGGGCGCGGTTGCGCTGATTGCCGACAAGGTCGATTGCCCGGTGCTCAATGCAGGAGACGGGCGGCACGAACATCCGACGCAAGCCCTGCTTGATGCGTTGACCATCCGGCGCCACAAGGGCAGCATCGCCGGCCTCAAGGTCGCGATCTGTGGCGACGTGCTTCACAGCCGGGTGGCACGATCGAACATCCTCGCCCTTACCGCGCTCGCCGCCGAAGTCCGCATCGTCGCCCCGCCAACCTTGATGCCTGCGGCCATAGAGGCAATGGGAGTCACGCCCTTTACCGACATGGATGAGGGGCTGGCCGATGCCGATGTCGTGATGATGCTCAGGCTCCAGAATGAGCGGATGGACGGGGCCTTCATCCCCTCCGCGCGTGAATATCACATGCTTTATGGCCTGACCTATGAGCGGTTGAAGCGTGCCAAGCCCGATGCCTTGGTCATGCACCCCGGCCCGATGAACCGTGGCGTGGAGATTGCCAGCAATGTGGCCGACGATGTGAACCGCTCCGTCATCGCCGAACAGGTGGAAATGGGCGTGGCCGTGCGCATGGCCTGTCTCGATATCCTGACCCGCGGGCAGCGCGGGGTAGCGGCATGAACCTCGGGCTTGTGATCAACGATGCGGTGCTGGTCGATCCTGTGGCTGGCATCAGCAAGGGCAGCCTTTCGGTCGACGGAGACCGGATTGCCGCCAAAGCCCCTGAAGGTGTGACCGTAATCGATGCCAAAGGCGCGCATCTTGCGCCGGGGATTGTCGATCTTGGCGTGTTTGCAGTGGACAAGGCGGCCTGCATCGCGGGCGGGATCACGCGTGTCGCGCTGATGCCTGACCAGTCTCCACCACTCGACGATCCGGGGCTGGTGCAGCGTTCGGCGCTGGCGGCCAAGCCCGATCTCTGGGTGCATCCGCTGGCGGCGGCCACGCGCGGACTCGCGGGTCGCGAGCTCGCGGAATATGCTTTGATGGTGCGTGCCGGTGCCAAGGCCGTGTCGACCGGGCGCGGGCAGGTTTCGGATTCAGGCGCGATGCTCCGCGTGCTCTCCTACGCGGCGTCCCTGGGGTTGACCGTGATTGCCCATGCCGAGGATGAAGGCCTGAGCGGACATGCTGTTGCCACGTCGGGAGAAACTGCAACGCGGCTGGGCATTGCCAGCGCTCCGGCCCGCGCCGAAGCGATGGCGATTGCGCGCGATCTTGCGCTGGTTGAAGAATCGGGCGCGTCGATCCATTTCCGGCAAGTGACAACGGCTGGAGGGTTGGCCTTGGTGCGCAAGGCCAAGGCACAGGGCCTGTCTGTAACCTGCGGCATAACACCGGCGCACCTTTTCCTGTCGGACATTGCGGTGACGGACTTCCGCACCTTTGCGCGACTTTCCCCGCCCTTGCGCAGCGAGGCCGACCGTCAGGCCTGCCTCGAAGCCGTGGCGGACGGTACGATCGATGTGTTGTGTTCAGCCCACGACCCGCGGGGACCGGAGGCCAAGCGCCTCCCGTTCGCCGATGCCGAACCGGGTATGGCAGGAGCCGAGACGTTGCTCGCGCTGGGCTTGGGACTCGTGCGGGACGGCGTCATCGCCTTGCCGCGGCTGATGGCCATGCTTTCGGCGAATCCGGCACGGATTATTGGCGTTGAGGGCGGATCGCTGGCGGTGAATAAAGCCGCCGACCTGATCCTGTTCGACCCGGACACACCCTGGATCATCGACGGGGACAAATTTGCGGGGCAAGCCAACAACACGCCGTTCGACAAGCTACCGACGCAAGGCCGCGTGCTCAAAACGATCAAGGGTGGCCGGCCTCTCGGCTGACCACCCCTTTACACCCCAAATACGCGGGAAATCAGTTACGCGAAGCGAGTCTTGTGCCGCCGGGAATCGATGCCCATTGCAGGGGCGTATCGCCCGCGACTGCGCGCACGAAGCAATCGCCGCCAGCGGCCTTGACGCGCGAGCAAACCTGGCTGGCGGCCGCACGCGTTGTGAAGCCGGCGACGGACAAGCGATAAAGCGAAGCACTCTTCACCTGCACACGTGCCGATGACGCGCCATAATTGGCCAGTTCGCGACTGCGACCAACCGCACCGCGCCATGCAACTTGCGCCCGGGCTTCGTTTCCATAGGCACCAAGCTGGACAACGAAATTGCCGCTTTCAACCGGCCGGAACGGACGCGCAGATTGCGCAGCCATCGAATTTTCAGCTGGTACAACAACTTGTTTGATCGGACGCGCCGCCGAGCGGATCAGCGGAGCCGGCCGTGTATAGCTTGCCGGGACAGCCTGGACGACTGGCCTGGATTCGCCCCAGATTACGCCTGCGATGACCTTCAGTGCCGATGAAACTGGCGATGCTTCTGCAACCGCGACTGGCGTCGGTTCGACGGCGGCCGAAGCCACTGGCGCAGGCTGTGGCGTCGGAGAAGAAACTTCGAAAACCGGTACCGGTTCGGCGCTGAACGACTCCACCGCCGCGGGCTCAGGAGCCTGGACTGGAATGGCAACTGCAACCTGCTGGTTGGATCCCGGAACGAGCGCAAGCTGTTGCGGTTGACCCGGATCAAAAACTGGCGTGACCCGAAGGAGGCTCGCAACCTGTTGCGAAGCCGTCGAAGGATTCGACATGTTCGCCCATTCGGTCATGCGGGCATAAAGAACATCGCCAGAAAGGTCCTGCGAAGCCATGATGCGGGCTTCACGCCAGCGGTTTGACAGTGCGTAGGCCAGTGCAAGGTTCTGGCGGGTCTTGGCGTCACTCTCCGGCGCACGGACCGCAGCCTCAAGGACACTCGTTGCGCCCTCAAGATCACCGGCAAGAGCTACGGCAAGGCCAAAGTCTGCAGCTGCAAGCCGATCGCGATAGGTATCGAGGGTCGCGAGCGCACGATCATTACGGGCGTTGGCAATCTGGGCAAGTGCCAGGTTCAAGCCGGCGCGGACATTGGACGGATCAAGCGAAGCGGCTTCTCCCAACATCGTTTCTGCCGAAACAAATCGTCCGGCCGAAAGATAGGCCTGACCGAGAAGGGTGCGATATTCGGCGAC
>JANNLW010000143.1:0-3377 GCA_031397145.1 Sphingomonadales bacterium
CAGCGTCGATATCGATTATCGACACGCCGCCATGTTTGGCTTCGGATGAGTAGATTTTGGGAAGCGCTTCGATCTCGACAATGTCTTCGTAAAGGCTGATCGACCAGAACGGACCAAAGCGGCTGTTGGCGCAATAATGAACCGGCGCTTCGCGGCGCAATCGTTCGAACATCGCATTCGCACTGCCATCCGTGAAGTGGTGCGGTTCGCTGGGATCAAGCACGTCGAGGCGCTCAAGCAGGTCGGTTGTCATTGGGTATCCTTATGCTTTGATGTTTTGCGCAATGCGCTCGAAAAAGCCGCCAAGCTGATCCAGCTCGGCCTGGCTGAAGCCTTGGAACATCTGTGCATAAACCTCGTCCACAGTGTCACGTAGTTCGTGGAGCATGCCTTTGGCTTTATCGGTCGGCATGATCCGCCAAACGCGGCGGTCTTCCGGATGTTGATGCCGGGCAACCAGCGCCTTTTTCTCCAGCGCATCGATGGCAAACCCCGCGCTGGCGCGTTCGACCTCCAGATAGCGTGCGAGTTCGGTCTGGGTCAGACCCTCCTGACGAAAAACATAGGCGAGCAATCGCCACTGCGTGCGGCTGAGTTCATACCCCTCCAGCGCCGCGTCAATGATACGGCGAAGCTGGCGAGGTAGGTCTTCGAAGCGGAAAGTCAGCGAGTCTAACGGCGTCAGAATCGCGGCATCGGTTTTGGTAGCAACGAGTTTCATCAGCCGCGAGATTATCCGAATATCTCATACTGTCAAGAATCATACAGTATTTCATTTGACAATTTGCGGAATCCGTGCGGCGCGCGCGTTTGCTCCATTCTCAGCATGCGATTAGGTAATGCATACGGATAGAGTTCCGGTTGCGGCTATGGCGGCTTGCACCAGCGTGCTATACGAAACCTGACTTTCCGCTCTCCACCCAATCCCGGTCATTGTCCGACTAACCGAACGACCGCACCGATTGGCAAAACCCCATAGACGTGCGGAAACATCGCACCTCCGCGCGACACTTCCCAGCGGACGGTGTCGCTCAGTGCGGCGAGGTCGATCTCGATAATCACCAGCCCGGTCTGTCCGGCAAAATGCTTGTCGAGCGTTCCTTGCACCTGATCTGCGGTCGAGAGGTGGATATAGCCATCGGCCAGATCGACCGGCGCACCGTGAAAAACGCCGTCAGCCTCGAATTGCGCCCATTGCCCGGCGGTGAGGATCTTGAAGGCGGTCGGTTGCATGCGTTACCCGATATTGGTAATTGGAAGCGAAGGAGGTATGCCGCCATGCGAAACACGTCAATTGCGCTCAGCGAGCACTGGATCGAATTTACGAAAAAGCAGGTCGAATCCGGACGCTATGGCTCGACAAGCGAGGTCGTGCGCGAGGGGTTGAGGCTGATTGAGGCGCGGCAGAAGTATCGTGATTCAGTCGAAGCCGCACTCATCGCTGGAGAACAGAGCCGCTTTATACACGATTTTGATTTTGACGCCTATATTGCTGCGATTGGGGACGCTGCCGAATCCAAAGCTGCATGATTTCGTGGATCATCAGTGCCGAAGCGCTGCGTGACATTGATGACATCCGGGATCATTCGCTGCGTATTTGGGGTGGTTCACAGACTCGTAAATATCTTGGTGAAATTCAGGCCGCGATCATTCGGGCGAGCAAAGCGCCTCACAGGGCCAGTCTCGCGTCTGAGTATCGCAGCGGCTACCGCAAAACGCGGACAAAATCGCACATGATTTTCTTCAAGATCGGGTCAGGGCAGATCGAAGTCGTTCGCATCCTTCATGTGCACGCAGATTTCGACGAACAACTCGAATGACTATGCCTCCACCAACGGCTCGCCCTCATCCGCATCGTCATCCGCTTCCTCGATCAGCGCGGCACTCACCACATGTTCGTCATCCGCTACGTTGAACAGGCGGACGCCCCCGGTGTTGCGGCCGATCACGCGCATGCCGCCGATCGCCATGCGGATCATCTTGGCCTGATCGGTGACGAGCATGAGTTGCTGCACGTCGGTCGCGGGGAAACTCGCCACGACAAGTCCGTTGCGGCCGATATTGTCGATATTGGTGATGCCCTGACCGCCGCGATTGGTCCGGCGGTATTCGTACGCCGAAGATCTTTTGCCATAGCCATTGGCGCAGACCGTCAGAATGAACTGCTCGCGTTCGGCCATTTCCGCGACCCGTTCCGGCGAGAGCGTTGCTTCGTTTTCATTGTCCTTCCAGGGCGCGGCACGAAGATAGGCTTCGCGCTCATCCTGCGTGGCGCCGGAACGCCGCAGGATCGAGAGCGAAATGACTTCGTCATCACCCTTCAGCGTCATGCCGCGCACGCCGGTAGAGGCCCGCGACTGGAACGCGCGGACGTCGGTGCCCTTGAAGCGGATGGCTTTGCCGCTACGCGTGGCCAGCAGGACATCGTCTTCCTCGGTCAACAGGGCAACGCCGATCAGGCGATCCTCGCTGCCTTCCTCGAAGCGCATCGCGATCTTGCCGTTGGTCTGGATGCTGGTGAACTGATCCATCGAGTTTCGCCGCACGCCACCCTTTGCGGTTGCGAACATGACGTGGAGCTTGCCCCATTCGGCCTCATCCTCGGGAAGCGGCAGCACGGTCGAGATGGTTTCACCCGGCGCCAGCGGCAGCAGGTTGATCATCGGCCGTCCGCGCGTGTTAGGGCCGCCTTCCGGCAGACGCCACACCTTCATGCGGTAGACTTTCCCGGCAGTCGAGAAGAACAGGACGGGCGTGTGCGTTGAGGTTACGAAAAGTTCGGTGACGACATCTTCGTCCTTGGTCGCCATTGCCGCGCGACCCTTGCCGCCGCGTTTCTGGGCCCGGAAGGTTTCGAGTGTCGTGCGCTTGATATAGCCGTCCATCGTGACGGTCACCACCATGTCCTCGCGCTCGATCAGGTCTTCATCGTCCACGCCATCGAAAGAGGCGGAAATTTCCGACCGGCGCGGCGTGGCGAATTCATCACGCACAGCGATCAGTTCTTCGCTCATCACCTTGTAGAGCTTGACGCGGTCGGCAAGAATTTCGAGCAGATAGGCGATGCTTTCTGACAGTTCCTTCAATTCCTAGCCGATTTCGTCCCGTCCCAGCGCCGTGAGGCGATGGAGGCGAAGATCGAGAATGGCGCGGACCTGGATCTCAGACAGGCGATAAGTGCTCCCGCCAACGGCGTCATGATCCTCGACCGCTTCGACAAGTGCAATGTACGGGGCGATTTCCGCCACAGGCCAATCGCGCATACCCAGTTTTTCCCGGGCTTCGAGCGGACTGGACGATCCGCGAATGATGCGGACAACCTCATCAAGATTGGTGACCGCAATCACCAGTCCCAACAAGACATGGGCACGATCACG
>JANNLW010000156.1:0-8488 GCA_031397145.1 Sphingomonadales bacterium
CCACTCCCGCGATGAGGCCGTCAGCAATGAAAGAGCGGACAATTCCTGCAGGCAGGGTTGTGGCGACTGTGTCGCGAATCATCGTTACACCACCATCGATCGCATCAGCAAACGGAGTGGCCCAGGCAAAAACGGCTTGAAACATAACGAACAGCAGGGCGGCGAGGATAATCGGTCCGAAGATGGGATGAAGAACAATCTGGTCGATTCTCTTGCTGGTCGCACGCGCAGGCGTTTCCTTGAGGATCGCCGCTTTGGCCAGCGCGCGTGCCTGGCGCTGTCGCTCGGAGAAGTCCCCGACGAGTGGCGTGGGCGGCGCGGCCACTTTGCCAAGCAAACCCAAAATCCCCTCCTTGAGCGGGACAACGCCGCGCTTGCGCACGGCGACGGTTGGAATCACTGGAACGCCGAGATCCGAGGAAAGCCGTGCCGGATCGAGTGTCAGGCCGTCGCGTTCGGCTATGTCGACCATGTTAAGTGCGATCATCGCAGGAATGCCCTGTGCGATGAGTTCGGACGCGAAACGCAAATGATTCTCGAGATTGCCGGCATCAACAACGATGATCAGGGCATCTGGCCGCCGCTCGCCTGCCTGAACGCCCATGATCACGTCACGCGTCACTTTTTCGTCGGGACTGTTTGGCTCAAGACTATAGGTGCCGGGCAAGTCGACCAGTTCGGCTGGCCTGCCGTCGGGAAGCATCATTCGGCCGATATGTCGTTCAACTGTTACGCCGGGATAGTTGCCGGTCTTTTGCCGCGCGCCTGTGAGCGCGTTGAACAATGCAGATTTACCCGCGTTGGGATTGCCGGTTAGTGCGATCAGGGGAAGAGCCGTCATCTAGTTGCAACGTCGATAAGAGACGCGTGGATGCGTCGGATTGCAATTGTCATCCGACCAATCCGACACGCGATCGGATCATGCGCGATCAACCCGCCACGATGAAGCGCTTCAACGGCAATTCCTTCGTCAAAACCCAGCATACGCAGGCGTTGCGCCGCGCCCGATTCGAAACCATCCCAGTCGATATGCGTAATGGTTGCGGGCTGATTCAGGGGCAGTTGGTCAAGTCGCACACGCTACCAGTCTCGATGATTCGCAATTTGCGAGCGATTATCATTAACAACAGCGTTTGGCCAGTCTTAGCGGACGGGATAACGCAGTCGGCCAATTAAGCGCGACGGGCTAAACGGTGGTTTGAGTTCGACAAGCTTCGCCTTGGTTTTCTCGAACCGCATGATTCCTTCGATTCGGCGCGCGAGAAAAGCCCGCGTATCGGCAAGGCCTTCGCTTTCATCATTGAGGAAAACGGCGAGCGTTGCAGCATAAACCGATCCAAGGATCGCGCGCTTGGTATAATGATTGTAATCCGTCGCCTTGTCTCCAGCGGCCCGCCACATCGCATCCGCCGAACGCCAGCCGAGCTGCATGCCTCGGGGTGCGTTGGTTGGAAATGCAAGTATGGCCGCCGCACGACGCAGTGCTTCTCTATGCGGCATGGCAATATCGAGTCGTGTTTCGACCAGTGCAGTGATCCTCTCGCGCACTTTCATTTCTGACATTTTCTCGGGCGGAAGATGGGTGAGCATATCTTCGTCGATGGTGGCAAACCATGCGTCGATCATCGCGACACGGTCTCCTCCGAATAACAGACGGGCGATTGCCGGGTCGACGCCCAGTTCGGCAGCAGCACTTTCGACGGCCTTTTCTCCCCATCCGTCAAAACCGGCGTGGCGCGGAAGCACGCGCGCCAAAACGGGCCGCAATTCATCGAGAGTCATATCTGCAAGCGCTTGAATCATTGTGCATTCCATCGGGTGACAGGCGATTCATGGAGTGATAGGGATGCGACGTCAATCGGCGGCGGTGTCCGCGAAGTAACAGGGGAAGCGAAATGGCTAAATTCTTTGGCAATCTTCACGCGGTGCTCGGCGCCGGGTTTGCTGCGATGATAGGGTTGCTGATCTGGTCGGGCGGTGCGGGTAACTCGGTCGCCTGGATGACCTTTCTCCACGTGATCGCGGGCGTGTTGTGGATTGGCCTGCTTTATTATTTTAACTTCGTGCAGATTCCGACGATGCCGAGCGTTCCCGCCGAGCTTAAGCCGGGTGTGACCAAATACATCGCGCCCAAGGCGCTATTCTGGTTTCGCTGGGCGGCGCTGGCAACAGTCGTGCTTGGCATCGGGGTCGCGACCCTGCCGGAAAAGGGCGGCGAACTGATGAATGGCCTTACGTTCCAGGAGGGGTATCGAATTATCGGTATCGGCATGTGGCTTGGCCTGATCATGGCCGCCAACGTCTGGTTCATCATCTGGCCCAACCAGAAAAAGGCTCTTGGGATTGTCGAGTCCGATGCCGATGTGAAAGCCAAGGCAGCTTCGACGGCGATGATGGCTTCGCGCACCAACCTGCTGCTATCGATCCCGATGCTGTATTGCATGGTCTCGCATGGAAATGGCGGCGCGATCTAAGCCTTTCTTCGGTCGGGCTGGCTCACAAGGACCAAGGCCAGCCCGATCAGCACAGCCCCTGCCCAATCGGCTGTGCCCAGCATTTCCTGGTAGACGATCCAGCCGATCAGGGCGGAGACCATTGGCTGCAGTAATAGCGTCAATCCGAACAGCAAAGGCGCGATCCGGCCGACGGCATAGATCATGAGGCCCTGCCCGACGATCTGGCTCAAAAAGGCAAGCGCGATCAGCGGGGTCCAGTCTCTAGGAACCAGCTGTTCTCCCATGGCCAGCGCCATGAGTAGCAGTGGGAGCGCACTCATCAGGGTTGACCACGCCAGAACCGGCCATTGCCCCATCCCGGTGCGCGCGCGTCCCATCAGGACAAGATAGGCGGTATAGAACGCGCCGGCGAGCAGGCAGAGAAGATCGCCCGCGAAGTTTCTGGAAGAGAGCTCAAACGAGCGTCCGAGCAGCAGAACCACCCCTGCACAGGCGAGAGTAAGCGCGATTCCCTGCATGCGGGTCGGCCATTGGCGGGCGACAGCAAAGAAGTAGAGCGGCAGCAGGAAGCTCGTCGAGTTGCCGAGCAGGTTCGAATTGGCGAGCTTGGTCTGGAGGATGCCGAGATGCCAGGCGGCAAGATCGGCGGCGAAGTACAGGCCCGAAAGCAAGAACAGGCCGAACATGGCGCGGCCCATCCGTCGGGCAGGATCGCCAACCGCGCGCGCAATCACAAAGAGAAACGGCACGGCAATCGCGATTCTCCAGAATGCTGATGCGATCGGGCCTGTGTCGGCCATGCGCACGAACAACGGGCCAAAAGCGAGGCACAGATTGCCAAGCACAAGCGCGGGCAAGCCGAAGCGCAGCTTGGCTTCATTCGCTGAAATCAATTCTTGCTCTTGCCCCCGCGCCATCGTCCCCATATCCGGCGTCGTTCGTCACGTTGCAAACGGAAACCTTAAATGACCAGTCTCTTTGATCCTATCCAGCTTGGAGCAATCGCTGCCAAGAACCGAATCATTATGGCGCCGCTGACCCGGGGGCGCAGCGAGGGCGTCCATGTTCCTGTTTCGGAACTGAAAGCGGAATATTATTCTCAGCGCGCCGGAGCGGGCTTGATCATCGCAGAAGCAACAGGAATCTCTCAAGAGGGATCTGGATGGCCGGCCGCGCCGGGAATATGGCTGCCCGAGCATGTCGAGGCGTGGAAACCGGTGACAGATGCCGTTCATCACGCAGGCGGGAAGATTGTCCTCCAACTTTGGCATATGGGTCGGCTGGTTCATCCGGATTTCATTGGCGGCGCCCAGCCCGTTTCCGCATCAGCGACGACGGCACCTGGGGATGCACATACTCCGACAGGCAAGAAACCCTACGCCGAGGCACGTGCGCTTGCCCTCAGTGAGATCCCGCGCCTGATTGGCGACTATGTTCATGCAGCAAGGAATGCGATCGCCGCCGGCTTCGATGGTGTTCAACTCCATGGTGCGAACGGTTACCTGATCGACCAGTTCCTGCGCGACAACTCCAACTTTCGCGACGACGCCTATGGCGGTCCGATCGAGAATCGTATCCGGCTTCTGGCGGAAGTAACGCAGGCTTTGGCCGATACTGTCGGTGCGGATCGGACTGCAGTTCGCTTGTCACCAAATGGCGAAACCCAGGGCGCGGACGATTCCAACCCGGTTGGGCTGTTTACAGCCGCGGCAACCACGCTTCAGTCCATTGGTATCGCTTTCCTTGAACTACGTGAACAAAAGACATTCGGAAATTTCGGAACGAGCGATGTGCCGCGCGTATCGCCTGACATTCGGAAGGTTTTCCATGCCCCGCTCGTTCTCAACCAGGAATATACCTACGAAACCGCTTCCGCAGATCTTGAGAGCGGCCTTGCCGATGCGATCAGTTTTGGCCGACCGTTTATTTCAAACCCGGACCTGCCCGTCCGGCTTGCGAAAGGGATTACACTTGCGCCGGATAACTTCCGCACCTGGTATACCCCGGGGCATGAGGGTTATACCGACTATCCTGTTGCGGCTTGATCAAGAAACTTCTTGAGCATTGCTTTTCCCCGGGTGAGGACAACCGTCCTCACCTGTGGGATCAAAAGAGGGATCACAACAAAAGGCCATAGATTGGTCATGATCAGGAACGCGGTCAGAAACAGGAAGGCTGCGACAAGGGCAATCAGCTTACCGGAGATTCCGGGATTTTTTCCTGATTGTGCGGGCTTGGTGGAAAGCGTCTCGACATCGGTAACAGCTTTGACGACCAGCGCCGAAAGCGCGGACTGCTGCTTCATCGGCGCGCTGGGTCGAGACGGTGGAGCGATTACAGGGCTTGGCTTAGACGAACGGCTCAAGCCATTATCCGCGCCATATTCCTGACCAGTTCTTGTATCGATCGTCACCAGCCGCCGTCCGCGCTCTTCCACCCTGTAGCGAGAAGGGACCATGGCCAACGATTCAGCCCCCGAAGCGCTGTTTCAGGTCGAGCAATGCGACTGCCGCCTTGGCCGCTTCCCCACCCTTGTCCTTTTGGGCAGGATCGGCGCGGACAATCGCCTGTTCTTCATTTTCGACCGTCAATATGCCGTTGCCGATGGGAATTCCATCCATGGTCAGAGCCATGATACCGCGCGCGCTTTCCCCTGCGACGATTTCAAAATGATAGGTTTCGCCTCGAATCACGACGCCAATCGCAACATAACCGTCATAGCGCCCGCATTCCGCCGCCAGCGCGATCGTACCAGGGATTTCGAGCGCGCCGGGAACAGTGACCACCTCGGCTTGATGTCCTGCCGCATCCAGCGCGCCGCGGGCACCGGCGATAAGCATGTCGTTCAGATGATCATAGAACCGTGCTTCGACGATCAGGAATTTGGCCATGCGTGGTTCCTTCTGGATATCATTGTCGTGCAGCCGCGCGGATCTATCGATCCATGACCTCTCGCATTCTCGAAAGATAGCGTGCGAGTACGTCAATTTCGAGATTGACGGCCTGTCCTGCCTGAAGATCAGCAAAGGCTGTCACTGACCAGGTGTGCGGGATGATGTTGATTGTGAAATTGGCAGCACCATCGGGCTGATCGATCACTTCGTTGACGGTGAGCGAAACGCCATCGATCGTGATCGAACCTTTTGTCGCGACGAAGGGTGAAATTTCTTTTGAGATACTGATGCGAACGCGGTGCGAATCACCGTCCGGCGAAATATCGAGCACTTCTCCGATGCCATCAACATGGCCTGTTACGATATGCCCGCCAAGTTCATCACCTATCTTGAGTGCGCGCTCAAGGTTTAGCTTGCGTCCGACCGTCCAAGCCCCTTGCGCTGTTCGGCTAAGGCTCTCGCCCGAAACATCGACGGCAAACCAGCCCTCACCCCTGTCAACGACTGTCAGGCAGACGCCCGAACAGGCAATCGATGCACCCAGGCCAATTGTGGATGTGTCATAATTGCATCCGACTACACAGCGCAGGTCACCGCGCTGTTCGGCGGAGCGAATAGTGCCGATGTCGGTGACGATCCCTGTGAACATGCTAAAGTCCCTTATCGACCCGTTCGTAAATGTCGAGCATGTCGCTTCCAAGCTGACGGGTGTCGGTTCGTCGCCATTGATCATAGGCGTCGCTCATCCGGCCAAGGCCGATGTCGCCAAGCGAGGCTCGTCCGGCTCCAATCGTGATTGGTGCGCGGTAGAGCAATAGCCGGTCAACCAGGCCAGCCTTGAGAAACGAGGCCGCGGTGGCGGCGCCCCCTTCGACCAGGATCCAGTCGGTGCGTTGCAGATTTTCGATGGCTTGCGGGGAGGAAATTGTTTCCCAACCGACCGGGGCTGTGCCGCTGGTTAGCAGGCCCTTGCGTGGCGACCGCTCCTCAAGGCCGGCAAGGCGGACGTCAAGCCGCGGCGTATCCGCCTCCAGCGTGCCTCGCCCGACGATGATCATATCGGCCCGGACGCGCTCGAGATGGCCGTGCGCGCGGGCCGCTTCGCCGGTAATCCATCGGCTCTCTCCGCTAGCCAGGGCAATGCAGCCATCAAGTGACGTTGCGAGTTTCAATGTTACAAATGGCCTGCCCCGCGTTTCGCGCGACCACCAGCCTGCCATCGCGGCGACCGCATCCCGAGCCAGCAACCCGCTCTCGACCGCAATTCCGCTCTCGCTGATCCGATCAAGTCCCCGGCCGTTTGTCCGTCTGTCTGGGTCAAGCACTGCCGAAACGACCCTGGCGACTCCAGCTGAAATCAGGCTGTCGGCGCAGGCAGGCCCGCGTTCGCTGACGTGCGCGCAGGGCTCGAGCGACGCGTATGCCGTGCTTCCGCGCGCTGCCTTTCCGGCTTGGACCAGTGCCATGGCTTCGGCATGCGGCCGCCCGCCGGGCTGAGTCCACCCTCGTCCGATCACGCGCCCATCTTTGACGAGGATGCAGCCAACATTCGGATTGGGGGATGTCCTCGCCCGCCCGCGTCCCGCCAGCGCGATCGCGGCAGACATGTAACGCGCATCCTGATGGTGGCTCAAAGTCCCAGCCCGCGCATCTGCTCCCGAAGCTTGACCGCTTGCAGGCGTTGCGCCTCCTGAAGCTTCTTCAGCTCTTCGGCCTCGGCCTTGCGCTTTGCCTGATCGATTGCCTGTTGCGCTTTGATTTCCGCGTCGGTGCGGTTCGCCGCATAGCTTGTAACCCAGGTTACTTCGGGCGCCTTGTATTCCTTCGTCCATGACTGGATCAGGAAGATGGTGATGAAATAGCCGGTGATCAGAACAGATAGTGCCGCGAACACCCAATGATATCTTTCCCGCGAGGCCAAAAACGCACGAAGATCGGCAAAAGCGGCCGAAGGCCGGACAATAGGGGGCAGGGCCATTGGGCCACGATAGGGCGGGATTGGCGCAAATGCCAGCCCCGCCCTGCCGGATTCAGCTGGGTAATTCGAACCGCACCGTCATTTCGCGCCAACTTTCCACCGGCTCCCCATCGCGTGTGGCGGGCAGGAAACGCCATTTGGCCAGCGCCTGCTTGCGGGTTGCATCAAGAAAGGTCGGATCATCCGTCCTCAATGACTGGCTGACAACCTTGCCAGCGCACGAACCCGGCCAATCAGCGGCAGAAGCGCGGCCATGTCCGGCCCATGTTCGCGGCCGGTCAGCGCGAGCCGTAACGGCAGGAAGAGCGGTTTGCCCTTGCGCCCAGTAGCCTCCTTCAGCGCCGCTGTCAGCGCGTGCCACGGGTCGCCTGTCCAATCGATCGATGCGGCAATTTCGGCCGCCTCTGCCAGATAAGCGCGGTCTTCTTCGGCAATTGCAGGATAAACTGGTCCCTCGACCACCGCCCACCAATCGCCTGCTTCATCGACGCGGGAAAGGTTGGGCCGGATGGCCTCCCATCCGTCCGGACCCATGCCTGTCGGGAGCCGGTCGGCGACCACATCATATCCGGTCTGATGGAGAATGCGCGCGTTGAGTTGGGCGAGTTCGCCCTCGTCGAAACGCGCCGGCGCACGCCCGAAGCGTGAAAAATCTATTCCGGCGATCAGCGGCTCCGGATCGTAAACCGGCTCAACGGAATCGCTCGTTCCGAGCCGCGCGAGCAAGGCAAGGATGGCGATTGGCTCGATGCCGTCCGCCTTGAAGGCTTCGACACCGAGCGAACCGAGCCGCTTTGAAAGTTTGCCTTCCGCTCCGGTCAAAAGCGCCTCATGGGCGAATGCCGGTGGTGTCGCACCGATCGCAACGAACATCTGCAACTGGGTGGCGGTGTTGGTGACATGGTCTTCGCCCCGCACCACATGGGTGATGCCAAGATCGATATCGTCAATCGCCGACGGCAGCATGTAGAGCCACGACCCATCGGCGCGACGAATCACAGGATCGGAAATCAGCTTCGGATCGAAACGCTGTTGGCCGCGCACAAGATCAACCCATTCGATCGGCGCATCATGATCAAGCCGGAAGCGCCAATGGGGTGTTCTGTCTTCCGGGATTGGTGTCCCTTGCGGCGGACGTTCGTAAACCGGCGGTAATCCTC
>JANNLW010000233.1:0-4278 GCA_031397145.1 Sphingomonadales bacterium
GTCATGGCTAGTGCCGCCGCCCGCATTGTCGATCGGATCGATTCCGTTCCGCGTTATACCGAGGCAGATGCGATCCGCCTCAACAACATGTTTCGTGGTCGCGACACGGTCGAGATGCTCACGGCGCTGATCCGCGACTCCATGCTCGGCGATGCGGCGATTGTTTCGTCGTTTGGCGCTGAATCGGCAGTGTTGCTCCACCTGATCGGTACGATCGATCCTGCCGTGCCGGTGCTGTTCCTTGAAACCGGCAAACATTTCCCTGAAACACTTGCCTATCGGGACACTTTGATCAAGAAAATCGGCTTGACGAATGTACGCAACATTATGCCCGATGCCGAAATACTGGCGAAGAAGGACGAAACGGGGCTACGCTGGTCCTATGATCCCGATGGATGCTGTGAAACCCGCAAGGTCCAGCCGCTCAAGGCCGCACTGGCGCCATTCGATGCGCAATATACCGGGCGCAAGGCATTTCAGTCCGCAACCCGCAGCGCGCTTCCGCGTTTCGAAGTCGAGGAAGGTCGCCTGAAAGTCAACCCTCTCGCGGATTGGGACAAAGCCCGGATTGACGCCTATTTCGAGGCACATGACCTGCCGTCACATCCGCTTGTCGAGCAGGGCTATCTATCGATTGGATGCGCGCCCTGCACGTCCAGGGTGCAACAAGGCGAAGATCCGCGTGCCGGTCGTTGGCGCGGTTGGGACAAGATTGAATGCGGTATCCACTCCGCCGTCGACGAACTTGACGACCCAGCGAATCTCCCTGCGTTCTGATTTGCATTCCCGCCTCAAGGGCCGTCGTCATCCGATATTCACCCGAAATCGCTTGCGGTTTTCGAGGTTTGAGGGAAAAGCGGGTCACATGGAGGAAGGTCATCGGAATTTCCGATTGCCAAGTATTGCTCATTCGGGCTGGCAATTGCGATCGAGCCAAGGCCAATGTAAACCGGGAATTATACAAAGTTCGTCTACAAGCTCGAAAAGGGCAACTAAGAAAGGGAGCCGCAAAATGATCAATTCTAGAATGAAGGGGTTTTTTCCTGTCATGGCGATAGCGCTTGCTGGTGTTGCAAGCCCGGCGATGGCGGCGGATGAAGCCGAGACGACAAAAGCGATCGACGTGGAAGTGACCCTGGCCGGGTTCAGCGACTATCGTTTTCGCGGGCTGTCCCTGTCCGGCATTGATCCAGCATTCCAGCCGGAGATCGTTGTTACACATGAGTCGGGGATCTATGGCAGCATCTGGGGCTCCAACGTTTCCGACAATGGCGGGGACGATATCGAGGTTGACCTTATCGCTGGAATCGCGCGAGATATCGGCAATGTCACAGTTGATGTGAACGCGACCTATTATCTGTATCCGGGTGCCGGAAGCACCAACTATATCGAGTTCATTGGCAATGTGAGTACGCCTGTGGGGCCCGGGTCGGTCGGCCTGACCGTGGCCTATGCCCCAAGCCAGTCAAACATCGGCAACCAGGACAATGTCTATTTTGCGCTCGATGGCAGCGTACCAATTGGCGGAACACCGCTGACATTGACCGGTTCGTTCGGATTCGAGGACGGCGCCTTTGGCGATAGCAAAAAGGATTGGTCGCTTGGCTTCACCGCAGATGTTGCCGGTTTTACCCTGGGTGCCGCCTATGTCGATACTGCACATGCCTCAAATTTCGGGCGCATCGCCAAGGCGGGTGCCGTTTTCTCTATCAGCCGCACATTTTGAAATAAGGAGGGTGCGGGAATTATCGCCTGCGCAGGCATGTCATGTCTATCAATTTGGCCACGTGGATCGCTGACCATGGTGTAAGCGAAATCGAATGCATTGTGCCCGACATGAACGGGGTGCAGCGGGGTAAGGTTCTGCCTGCCGGGAAATTCCTGTCGAGCGTCAAGGATGGGACGTTGCGAATACCCGGCAGCATTTTTACGGTCACAATAAACGGCGAGTATCCTGAGGATATTGGCCATATTGTGCCGGAATATGACCCGGACCAGGTCATGGTTCCCGATCCGGATACAATCTGTGAAGCGCCCGGTTTTGCGACACCGACGGCTTATGTGATTGCCGATACGTTTGGCCGGGATGGCACACCCATTCCCTTTGCGCCGCGCATGATCCTGAAGCGTGTTCTCAAACTTTATGAGGACAAGGGGTGGAAGCCGGTGGTTGCGCCCGAGGTAGAGTTTTACCTCGTTTCAAAGAATATCGATCCCGATTTCCCGCTGGTGCCGCCATCGGGACGATCAGGCCGTCCTGAAACGGCCAGCCAGCCCTACGGGCTCGAGGCTCTCAACGAATTTGAGGACATTATCGAGCATATCTACGATTTCTGCGAAAAAGCGGGTCTCGATATCGATACGATGATTCACGAATCTGGCGCAGCGCAGCTTGAGGTGAATTTTCTTCACGGCAATCCGCTGCGACTTGCCGATGAAGTGCTGCTTTTCAAACGGATTGTAAGACAGGTTGCGCTCGAACATGGTGTCTATGCAACCTTTCTTGCCAAACCCATGAGCGATCAGCCCGGCAGTGCGATGCACATCCATCAGTCCGTGCTTGATCTGACCACCGGCAAGAACATCTTCAGCACGTCCAATGGCAAGGATAGCGTCTTGTTCCGCAGCTATATTGCGGGACTTGCGAGACTTCTGCCTCAAGTCAGCCCGATGTTTGCGCCGAATGTGAACAGTTTTCGCCGAATGCGGCCCGATTCTGACGCGCCAATCAATGTCCAGTGGGGGACAGACAACCGGTCATGCGGTTTACGCATACCTGTTTCAGACGGGAAAAACCGGCGCATTGAAAACCGGCTTCCGGGCGCAGATGCCAATCCCTATCTCGCGTTCGCAGCATCACTCGTCTGCGGCTATATCGGGATGGTTGACCGGATGCAGCCGCCGAAGAGCATTCAGGGCAATGCATATAATCGTGCCCGAACCTTGCCACGCACGCTTGAAACCGCACTGGACAGATTTAGTCACTGCCGCCCCGTAAAGGCGCTCCTGGGTGAAGAGTTTTTCGATATATTCTATGCGATCAAGGAATGTGAGCTGTTCAATTACCAATCGGTGATCAGCTCCTGGGAGCGCGAACATCTCCTGCTACGGGTCTGACTTCTCTTGTCGGACCCGCTGAACAATACCCTGTATGCGGCAACCGCAAATGAATTTGCGCCGCTTCCGATCCTGAGGGGCGAACATAAGGCGGATCTCTGTGTCATTGGTGGTGGCTTTACCGGCCTGTCAACGGCGCTTTGTGCGGCGGAGGCCGGGATGTCCGTCATATTGCTGGAAGCCGAGCGGATCGGTTTTGGTGCGTCCGGCCGAAATGGGGGACAGTTGATCCCGGGCCTGAGATGGTCAATGCGCGAACTTGCCGATGCCGTCGGGATTGAACGGGCGAGAGGCGTTATGGGCGCTGCGCTGACGGCACGCGATTCGGTCCATGAGCGCATCAAAAAACATGGTATCGCGTGCGACCTCAAGCCGGGCCATTTGGAGGCCGCACACAAACCGGCGCATTTTCAGGAAATGTGCCGGGAGGTCGAATTTCATCGGCAGGAATTGGGCGACGAATCGCTCGAAATTGTGCAGCCGGAGGACATCGAGCGTTACGTCGGAACCTCATGCTATCATGGTGGAGTGCTAGACCGGAGCGGTGGGCATTTTCATCCGCTAAACTATGCACTTGGATTGGCCAGCGCCGGGATCGGCTCCGGTGTTCGCATGTATGAAGGGAGCCGTGTAGCGCGGTTGAACGATAGTGGTTCGGTTGTTGTCGACACATTGGCAGGATCCGTCACGGCCGGACGAGCTGTGATTGCCTGCGACAACTGGACCGGCGATCTGGTCCCGGAACTTGGGCGGCATACGGTGCCCATCATGAACTATAATATTGCCACAGCGCCGCTTGGCGAGGATGTTGCGGCGGCCATCCTGCCGGGCGATCTCGCAGTGGCGGACAGCCGTTTTGTGCTGAACTACTACCGGCTGTCGGCAGACCGGCGACTGATCTTTGGCGGCGGCGAAAAATATGGCCAGCGTCCTCCAGCCGATATTGGCGCCTTTGTCCGCAGGTATATGATCCAGCTCTTTCCATCGCTCGAGAGCGTGCCAATCGATTATGGCTGGGGAGGAGCCGTGGCGGTAACGGCCAACAGGCTCCCGCATTTCGGACGCGACGGAAACTGCTTTTTTGCGCAGGGCTTTTCCGGTCATGGCGCCTTGCTGACCACGCTCGCCGGAGAGTTGATTGTTGAGGCGATGACAGGAAAT
>JANNLW010000245.1:0-1530 GCA_031397145.1 Sphingomonadales bacterium
AGCGCGCGCCATAAGGACCGGATCCTTGGCTTCGGCAATGGCAGTGTTCATCAGTACGCCGTCGCATCCCAATTCCATTGCGACAGCTGCATCCGAAGCTGTGCCAACCCCGGCATCCACGAGCACTGGCACATTTGCGCCTTCGACGATCAAGCGAATGGTCACGCGGTTCTGGATTCCGAGCCCGGAACCGATTGGCGCACCCAGCGGCATGATCGCAACCGCCCCGGCTTCCTCCAACTGTTTCGCGCCAATCGGATCATCGACACAATAAACCATTGGTTTGAAGCCCTCTTTGACGAGCACTTCGGTAGCCTTGAGCGTTTCGCGCATGTCGGGATAGAGCGTTCGCGCCTCTCCCAGCACTTCGAGCTTTACAAGATCCCAGCCGCCAGCCTCACGCGCCAGCCGCAAGGTGCGGATCGCGTCGTCGGCCGTGAAGCAGCCCGCAGTATTCGGCAAATAGGTGTATTTCTTCGGGTCGATGAAATCGGTCAGCATCGGCGCCTTGGGATCGGTTACATTCACACGCCGGACCGCAACCGTGATGATCTCCGCGCCTGACGCCTCAAGCGCCGCTGCGTTCTGCGCGAAATCCTTGTATTTTCCGGTGCCGACGATCAGCCGCGAGGTGAAGGTTTTGCCCGCTACGGTCCAGGTGTCGTCCTGCCCGCCTCCGACGAAATGGACGATCTCGATCTGATCGCCCTCGGCGATGATCGCGTCAGCCAGCATCGAACGAGATACGATTTCAAGATTGCGCTCGACGGCGACTTTCTTTGGATCGAGCCCGATTTCAGCCGCCAGATCGGCTATCGAACTACCGAGCCGGACGTTGCGGGATTCACCGTTCAGGATAATGGAGAGCATGTGCTGGGGACTCGTTCTTGGCCTTTTCGATTGCAGCCCATATAGGGGGCAGCCAACGCGTCGCAACCGGAACCACGACTAAATGTCTGACTTGCCAGTGATCTACGTCCTCAATGGTCCAAACCTGAATCTTCTGGGGACGCGCGAACCCGATATTTATGGAACGGAAACGCTCGATGATATTGCAGGCCGCCTCGAAGATCAGGCGAGAGGTTTCGGCCTTGCCATTGATATGCGCCAGTCGAATCATGAGGGGCATCTGATCGACTGGATGCACGAAGCCAGTTCACGCAGGGCAAAGGCCATTTTGCTGAATGCGGGAGGGTATACGCATACCTCCATCGCGATTTACGATGCGATCAAGTCCATTGCCGTTCCGGTGATTGAAGTCCATTTGTCCGATCCGATGAAACGCGAACCGTTCAGGCAGATCAGCTATGTCGGGATGGCGGCCGTTGCGAGTTTTGCCGGATTCGGTGCCAAATCCTATGCGCTCGCGCTGGACGCCGCGGCGAAGCTCTGACAATGCAAGTCATCACAACAATTTGGGGGTTCAATGACCGATAAATCAGGCGTCATGCAGGTTGACCTGAAGCTGGTACGCCAGCTTGCTGAATTGCTCGACGAAACAAAACTGTCCGAAATCGAAGTCGAGGATGG
>JANNLW010000275.1:0-2223 GCA_031397145.1 Sphingomonadales bacterium
GGCGCGCGCAGCCTTGGGATTGAAATGCGAACTCGATTTGTCGACCGAATCCTTGACGAGGCTCACCCGCCATTCGATCTTGGGATCAATGATCGAGCGCTGGACGAGAACGCGGTTTCCGCCCCCATCGTAGAACCATTCGAAGCGGCGCTGTCCGTCGGGATTGCGCAGCAATGACAGGTTGGTGCCTTGTGGGGGTGCTGCCGGACCGGACGTCAATAATGTCGGATATTGGTCGGCAGTACCGTGACAGTCCTTGCAGCCGATCTCGACCGCATTGGCAACCTCGCCGTAAATCAGGCCATTGCCATGACTATCCTGCGCGAAGTGGCAATCGGCGCACTGCAGCCCCTTTTCGGCGTGGATATCCATCATATGGACGGTCTTGCCGGGATTGGTTCCCGGATCGACGAATTTGCCTTCATCCTTTTTGCGCCACTTTTCCGGATCGTTCGGATCGACAATCTTGCCCTCCGCATCGAGGAGATTGCCCTCGCGGTCGCGCTTCAGGATTGCCCGGAAATTCCAGCCATGGCCGTGATAGTCGGCAAACTGGGTATCTTTCAGTTCGGGATTGATATCGTATACGTTGCGAAGAAATTCGAGATCGGCCCATTTCCCGCGTGCAGCGGCGGCTTCAGGGTTGCGGTCATTGGTTGCACGCACTTCGGCGGCGGTTGAATATTTCTGCTCTTTGGGCCACATATGCGGGGCGTCGGATTCATAGTCCCACATCGTGTAACCGAGGAAACTGTTCAGGAAGATGTTGGGCTGGTGCATGTGGCAATTCATGCACTGTGCCGTCGGGATCGCACGCGTGAACGCATGTTCGACCGGATGGCCCTTTTCCTTTGTACCGATCGCGCCATGGCCAGCGCCCTTCGCTTCGCCATAATGTTCGCCGCCATGCGCGGGCGGTGCGCCATGGGCCTTGGCCTTTTGACCATGATCATCCCCATGGCCTTCAGGTTCCATTTTTGCAGCAATCGTCGGATCGACAGTCGCGGATTGCCCGTCGCGACCATATTTGGCCCATGTCAGGCTGTGGCGGGGCTCGCGGTCATTTGCATAAACCACGTGGCAGCCCGCACATCCGGACTGGCGATAATCGCCGGGCTGGTCGTTCGTGCCCTGAAACCACATGAACGGATCGTTGAGGCGGGTCTTGTGGATATTGAGGACTGGAATCGCCACGCGCAGGCCTGTGGCGGGGCCACGGTTTGATTGTTTGAGGTCGGGACGTCCCGGTTCCTCCAGCCGCTGGATGTTGCCGAGCGGATTGGGCAGGCCAACCTCGGCGAATTGGGTGCTGACGTTTCGGCCGCCACGTTCGAACACGCGGAAAATGTCCCCTGGCATGACGGTTTGCCAAGTCGGCAATGGGTACAGCGCGGGGAGCGCGCCCCGCGCCTTCTGCTCGGGGGTGACTGTGCCATGCGGTTCTCCGGGGGAAACAATCTTTGCCGGCTCTCCCAGCCGGGTATAGGCCTCACCGACAACGTAATTCTTGAACGGAACGATACCGTTGTTATAGCCAGCTCCACCCCAAAGCATTGCGCCGGAGGCCATAAGCGACCGTTCGGCTGCTTCAATCGTGTCGATATGACAGGCCCCGCAACTGTCGCGCACAACGCGGTAGTCCGACGGGTTCATAAAGCGGATGAACTCGGGCGACTCCTTGTTCATCAGGGTGTAACTGCGCTTGGGATTGGCAGACGAAGGCCAGTGCCAGCCTTCGGGGTAACGCGGCAGAACATGAGCCTTGTCGCGCGCGGCGATATAGGCCGGACTCTTGAAATCGAGCGAAGGTGTGGCCAGCCGGACGCTGGCATTGCCCCCGTGGCAATCGGTGCAGCCCAGCACCACGGCCTCGGTTCTGTGCATGGTCCACGCGTCCGAGGCGGTATGACAGGAGATGCAGCCGGCACTTTTAACCGTGGCCTCCTCCTTGGTCTGTGACTGCGGTGCAGGTGGCGCGAAAACGGCGGAATAGTCGCGCTTCACCGGCTTTTCGCCGCTGGAGGCCATCAACCGAAATCCGCCGGGTAAGGTCAGGGCCAACAGTGCGAGCGTCGTCAGCCAGAAGCGGAGGGATGAGGAGGATGCGATCAGCCGGGCCATGTCAGAAACTCAGAATCCCGTTGAACAGGACGGAGTAATACCGATCGTCACGCCGGGCATTTGTGAACAGGTCCCTGAAGCCCTTGCCGGGATCGAGAACGG
>JANNLW010000285.1:0-2376 GCA_031397145.1 Sphingomonadales bacterium
CAGGATGACGAATTCGATTCTGCCGGGATATCGTGTCGGAGGCGAAAGCATGAACCTGCCCTATGCTGCAGTGCGGAATAACACAAATGGGGATCCGCGATCCTGGTGGTGCGTGGCGCGGCTTAGGTATGATATGTGCAAAAAATATCCCAAGGAGTTGCCATGCCTCAGTCAGAAACAGTTCGCGCATTGCCAAGGGCGCTGGCATTCGATGTTTTTGGCACGGTCGTCGACTGGAGAGCAAGCATCGCACGTGAGGCTGCACCTGTCCTCTCACGAATTGGCCGCAGCGATGTCGATTGCCATGATTTCGCAGACCGATGGCGAGCTAGATATTTGCCGGCTCTACTTGCCTCAAACAAGGGTGCGCGCGGTTTCGTAAAGCTGGACGCGCTCCATCGCGAGATGCTGGATGGCCTGCTCCTCGAACTCGATGTCGATGAAAACATGCTGGACGATGCGGGCCGCTCCGATCTTGTGCGTGCATGGCATCGTCTTGACCCTTGGCCCGACTCAGTTGCTGGACTGACGCGGCTCAAGAAACGATTTCCGATTGTCACCCTGTCCAATGGCAATATCTCGTTGATGATAAACATGGCGCGACATGCGGGCTTGCCTTGGGATGCCATTCTCGGTGCCGAAATTGCCCAAGCCTATAAGCCGGCAAGGCAGGTCTATCTCGCAACCGCAGCCGCGCTCGACATTGCGCCTGAAGACCTCTGCCTTGTCGCGGCTCACCATGGCGACCTTGCGGCAGCACGTTCGTCAGGGCTAATGACCGCCTTCATTCCCCGTCCGATGGAATATGGCGGTGCCCCGGCACCCGACTTGAGCTACGAACAGGAATGGGAGTTTCACGCCGACAGTCTGACTGGATTTGCCGATCAGCTTGGATGCTGAGAACCGAGACTCAGTCGGAGAAGAGAAGAACCGGCGTTTCCAGCAGCTTGCGGATGGCCTGGACAAAGCTTGCCGCATCCCAGCCATCAACCACACGGTGATCGCAACTGATCGACAGGTTCATCAGCTTCGCCGCCACAATCTCTCCATTGCGAATAACCGGGCGTTCGATAACGCGATTGGGGCCGATGATCGCAACTTCGGGCCGGTTGATAACAGGCGTTGTTGCGATACCACCCAATGGGCCAAGCGAGGTGATCGTCAGGGTTGACCCTGACAGTTCTTCGCTCTTTGCCTTGCCGGATCGCGCCGCTTCCGCAAGGCGGGTGATTTCGGCTGCCAACTGCCAGACATTCCGGTCCTGCGCGTCGCGGATCACGGGCACCATAAGACCCGCATCGGTTTGGGTTGCCATACCCAGCTGGACCGCGCCGTGCCGTGTGACGACACCGGCCTCGTCATCGAAGCGCGCATTGATCATAGGAAATGCGGGAAGCGCCTTGCAGATCGCGACAATCAGCAGCGGGAGCAACGTGAGTTTCGGGCGATCGCCGCGGTTGGCATTCAGGTCCCCGCGCATATCTTCAAGCTGGGTGACGTCGATTTCCTCGACATAGGTGAAGTGCGGGATATTGCGCTTTGACGCAGCCATGTTCTCGGCAATGCGGCGACGCATGCCTATGACCTTGATCTCTTCATCGGCCCGTTTCGCGCCCGCAGGTCGATAGCCTTGCCCGGCATTGTAGGACAGGAACGCATCAAGGTCTGCATGACGGATTCGGCCATCTTCACGCGCCTTGATCCGGGCAAGGTCGATACCAAGCTCCTTTGCTCGTGCGCGGACCGCCGGAGAGGCGAGAGCCTGGGCCGCGGGTTGAGGAATGCTGATCTCTGTGGCCTCAGGGTGCGGCTCGGGAATAAAGTGCAACGGCGGCGTTTGATCCGTGCCGGGCTCCCGTTCAGGTTCGGGCACTTTTTCCGCAACGGGTGATGACTCTCTCGCCGATTCTGCAGACGGAGCAGACTGCGTTGGCTCAACGTCCCCTTCTATCTCGATAACCAGCAGCGTCGAGCCAATCGGTACCATATCACCGACATCGCCTGCCAATTCGGTAACGATACCGGATACGGGGCTTTCCATTTCAACCGTGGCCTTGTCGGTCATCATGTCGGCCAGGCCCTGATCTTCCGACACACGGTCGCCCACCTTGACGTGCCAGCCGACAATCTCGGCTTCTGCAATACCTTCGCCAATATCGGGCAGGCGGAATTCGAAGCGCGCCATCGTCTAGTCCTTCATCACTTTTTCAATCGCCATTCCAATGCGAACGGGTCCCGGAAAATAGGCCCATTCGAGGCTGTGCGGATAGGGGGTATCGAAACCGGTCACCCGCTCGACAGGTGCCTCAAGATGATAGAAGCACCGCTCTTGCACAAGAGCCGAGAGTTCCGCACCAAATCCGCCCGTGCGTGTCG
>JANNLW010000354.1:0-6926 GCA_031397145.1 Sphingomonadales bacterium
TGTGATCAACAGGCCTGCCCCAACAATCAGCATCGGTACAAGATTGCCCAAGCCAGTAAACGCGAGCGATTTGCTCGCCGGAAGGCTGATGGGAAGTCCAAAGTAAAGACTGATCAGAAAACCGATGAGCACAAACGCAGACGCAAGCAGAATTTCGGGCAACGGTATCTGAATTCGAAGTCTGGTGGCTTTGGATGCCGAAATTGTCGGGGCAGGGATTGATCCCGAAATTTCAACCCTACTCGACATTGGACGTTCCGAATCGCGACAATTATGATTTTGATCGTAGAGGCTTAGGGAAACCCTCGGGTCATTGCCAACGATTATGACGTTGGTGTTACAGTCAGCCGGTTTGCGTCCGCGTAACTATCGTGCGTGATGCGCCGGAATGGCAAAACAATAGTCTTTCTGCCTTGCCTTTCAGGACTGCACCGCTAAGCGGCGGGCCATGGCTTCGAGACCCCGCACACTCTATGAAAAGATCTGGGATGCCCATGTCATTGACCGGCGCGACGATGGCACATGCCTCATCTTCATCGATCGCCATCTCGTGCATGAAGTCACAAGTCCTCAAGCCTTCGAAGGCTTGCGCGCCGCTGGCCGCACCGTGCGGCGCCCTGATCTGACGCTCGCAGTTCCCGACCACAATCTTCCGACCACGGCGCGGACCGACGGCAAGGGGAACCGGCTGCCGATTGCCGATGTCGAAAGTGCCGAGCAATTGGCGGCTTTGGAAAAAAATGCACCCGATTTCGGCATCCGCTATATCGGCGCGACCGCACGCGAACAGGGAATTGTCCATGTTGTAGGGCCGGAGCAGGGATTTTCGCTTCCCGGCGCGACGATCGTTTGTGGCGACAGTCACACCGCCTGCCATGGCGGACTGGGCGCGCTGGCTTTTGGCATCGGTACGTCCGAAGTCGAACATGTTCTCGCTACCCAGACCCTTTTGCTCGCCCAATCCAGGTCCATGGAAGTGCGTGTCGAAGGACAGCTCGGCCCCGGCGTAACAGCCAAGGATCTCGTGCTCGAAATCATCGGGCGCATTGGGGCAGCAGGCGGCAACGGACATGTTATCGAATATACGGGAGCAGCAATCCGCGCGCTTTCGGTTGAAGGTCGGTTGACCGTTTCCAACATGTCGATCGAAGGCGGGGCCCGGGCCGGGCTGATCGCACCGGACGATGTGACGTTTGCCTATCTCAAGGGTCGTCCCATGGCGCCCATGGGTGAGCAATGGGACGAAGCAGTCAACTATTGGCGCTCGCTGACCACTGATCCCGGCGCGACGTATGACAAGACGATCGTGATCGATGCCACCAGAATTGCACCGAACGTGACGTGGGGAACATCGCCTGAAGATGTAGTGCCAATTACCGGCGCGGTTCCCGACCCGATGAGCTTTGCTGACCCCTCGAAGCAGGCGGCTGCGCAGAAATCGCTTGACTATATGGGGCTGACACCCGGCACACGGATGCAGGACGTCCTGGTTGAAAATATCTTCATAGGCAGCTGCACCAACAGCCGGATCGAGGATCTTCGTGCTGCTGCTGCGGTTCTGAAAGGGCGGAAAAAGGCAGCGGGTATCAAATGGGCGATCGTGGTTCCTGGCTCTGGCCTTGTGAAGGAACAGGCCGAGGCCGAGGGGCTTGACCGGATTTTCATCGAAGCCGGACTTGAATGGCGTGAGCCGGGATGTTCGGCCTGCCTTGGCATGAACCCGGACAAGGTGCCTCCCGGCGAACGTTCAGCCTCGACCTCCAACCGTAATTTTGTCGGACGGCAAGGGCCGGGGGCGAGAACGCATCTTGTCTCTCCGGCCATGGCCGCTGCCGCGGCGGTAACCGGACGGTTGACCGATGTGCGTGAATTGATGGGGGTGAATCGATGAGCCCGGTCAACATCATCGAAGGCAAGGCTTACCCCTTTGGCCTCAAGAATATTGACACGGACGTCATCATTCCGGCCGAATGGCTCAAGACTGTCAGTCGCAGCGGATTGGGGCGCGGGGCGTTTGAATCGATCCGCGCCAATCCGGACAATATCTTTGACAATTCCGATTATGCAGGCGCGCCGATCTTGATTGCCGGGGACAATTTTGGATGTGGTTCGTCACGCGAACATGCGGCCTGGGCGCTTGGCGACATGGGAATAGAGGCCGTGATCGCACCCAGTTTCTCTGATATCTTTTCCAGCAACGCCTTCAAGAACGGCATCCTGACGGTGGTCTTGCCGCAAGAGGCGATCGACCGGTTGATGGAGGTAGCCAAGACTGACCCGATCCACGTCGATCTTGACAGCCAGACCGTTACAACGCCGTTCCAGGATCGCTTTTCATTCGAAATCGATCCGTTCCGCAAGAATTGCCTTGCGAATGGTCTTGATGAAATCGGCCTGACCATGGCAATGGATCAGAAGATATCAAACTATGAAAAACGAGCCTCGGCCGCCTGGCCCTGGCTTGGGGGAGCTGTATCTGCATGAAAGCCTTATTGTCCAAAGCCGCTGGAGGCCCGGAAACACTTGTTCTCGAAGAGATTGCCGATCCCGTTGCCGGTCCTGGCCAGATCCTCGTCGCGGTCAAGGCGTGCTCGATCAACTTTCCCGATGTGCTGATCATCGAAGACAAATACCAGTTCAAGCCGCAACGGCCCTTTGCGCCGGGCAGCGAGATTTCGGGCGTGGTCGAAGCGGTTGGCGCCGGCGTGACCCAATGGCAGGTTGGTGATCGCATTCTGTCCACCACTGGCTCAGGCGGGATGGTTGAAAAAATCGTGCTTGGGGAAGGGCAGGCGTTTGCACTTCCCCCGGAGCGCAGCTTCGAAGAGGGCGCATCACTGCTGCTCACTTATGGCACGACGATCCATGCCCTGCTTGATCGTGGCAAGCTCAAGGAAGGTGAAACGCTGCTGGTCCTCGGCGCAGCAGGCGGCGTTGGCATGGCTGCCGTGGAGCTTGGCAAGGCCTTTGGCGCGCGGGTCGTGGCCGCTGTGTCGACGGAAGAAAAGGCCGCAGCCGCCAAATCGGCAGGTGCAGATGAGACGATTCTCTATGGCCACGCGCCATTCGACAAGGATCAATCCAAGGCGCTTGCCGAAGCTTTCAAGGCGGTGCTCGGCCCCAAGGGTGCGGATGTGATCTATGACGCGGTTGGCGGCGATTATTGCGAACCGGCGTTGCGTTCGATCGCATGGGAAGGGCGTTACCTTGTGGTCGGATTTCCGGCCGGTATTCCGCGCCTGCCGCTCAACCTGACGTTGCTCAAAAGCTGTGATGTATGCGGCGTCTTCTGGGGCGCCTTTGCCCAGCGTGATCCCGAAGCCAATCGCGACAATATAATCCGGCTCTTCCGCCTGTGGAAGGAAGGCCGGATTGCCCCGCGTGTAACCGAAGTGTTCCCGTTCGAGAGGGGCGGCGATGCCATCGCGAAAATGGGCGCGCGCGGAGCGATCGGCAAGCTGGTTGTCAAGATCGGCGATTGAACCGCAGGGTCACAATGCCTATCTTGAAGACTTGATTCACCGGAAACCCAAAGGGACAGACAATGACCACGTTCGATGGCCGTGAAAAAGCCCATGAAAACAAATTTGCCCGCGACGAGGAAATGGCGTTCCGGATCACGGCACGCCGCAACAAGCTCGTCGGGAATTGGGCCGCGGCCAAGATGGGCCTTACGGCAGAGGAAACGGATTCCTACGCCAAAAGCGTGGTGCAGGCCGATTTCGAGGAAGTCGGTGATGAGGATGTGATCCGCAAGGTCATGGGAGACCTGACCGGGGCGCAGGTTGAAACGACCGATGAGGAAGTCCGCCAGGCGTTGGTGGATCTTGCTGTCGAGGCAAGGCGCCAGCTTATGGAGTCGATGTAAGCCGATGCCGATGGCCGCTGCTGAAATCGAGGCCATGATCTGTGCCGCGCTTCCCGATGCGGCGGTGGTGATCACGGATCTTGCCGGCGACGGCGATCACTATGCCGCAAAAGTAACGAGCACCGCGTTTGCCGGTTTGCCGCGGATCAAGCAACACCAGCTTGTCTATGCCGCACTTGGCGGGCGCATGGGCGGCGTCCTGCACGCCCTTCAACTGACAACGTCAGTTCCCGACTAGAGTTCCCGCAAGGCGGCGGCTGGTCGCGCAGACAGAACGGGAAGCGCGCCCAGCAGGCCAAGCACCAAGGTCCCGAATCCGCCAAGCGCGACGGTTCCCAAGACCACACCCCAATCGGGCGCAAACTCCAACTCGAAAATTGCGGTCACGGCATACCAACCTGCCGCGCCACCGATGATGAGGGCCACGATCGAAAGAATGAACGCAAGTGAGGCATACTCAATTGCCTGTACAGCAAGCACTTGCTTGCGTGTTGCCCCAAGCAGCTTGAGAAGCACCGCATCATAGCTGCGCGAGCGGCGAGCGGCGGCGACGGCCCCCATCAGGACTGCAATCCCGGCAAGAACGGCAACCGACGCAGAAATGGCGATCGCCGAGCCCAGTTGGCGCATCAGATCTCCCACCTGTGTCACAACATCCTTGACGCGAATCATCGAGACCGCCGGAAAACCTTGTGAAACTGCGCTGCTGATCGCAGATTCTGCGCTCGCCGTCGCTCCAACTGTTGCCGCGAGAGTATAAGGCGCGGCCTCCAGTGTCCCGGGCGAGAAAACGAGCACAAAGTTGAAGCCCAGCGTATCCCAGTTGACCTCCCGGAACGATGCGATCCTTGCTTCAATTTCAACGCCAAGGACCGAAATGGTCAGCCTGTCTCCAATCTTCAGTCCGGTTGCGGTAGCCGCGCGCTCGTCGATCGACACCAATGGCGGGCCCGTATAATTGGCCGGCCACCATTTGCCTGCTGTAATCCGGCTGCCCTCTGGCAGGTCACGGGCGAAGGTCAGGCCCCGGTCTCCTCGCAGGAACCACGCTTCTTCAGGGATGGCCTTCATCTCTGAAACCCGCAGGTCATTGAGTGCGACCACTGGCCCACGCAGGGTAGGGACCGTGATGACCTCCGCTTTGGGTGCGGCATCGGAAATAGCAGATCGGAACTTGTCTTCTTCCTCCTTGGGAATATCGAGCGCGAAGAAACTTGGTGCGCGCTTTGGAATGGTGCGCTCGATTGCAGTGTCGAGGCTGGTCTGGATCACCGCGAGGGTGGCGAACAGGGTCAACCCAAGTCCAAGTGCGACCACCAGCCGACCTGTCTGCGCGCCAGGGCGATGGAGATTGGCAAGCGCAAGCCGCGCCAGCGGCGCCCGCGGACGGGGCAAGCTTGCTGCGATCTTGCGGATCAATGTGCCAAGTCCGGCCAGCAAGGCCAGCAAGGCCAGAACCGAGCCGACAAAGATCGCTGCAAGCGATGGATTGTCCGCCGTTGCGATCGCTATAGCGGCGATCGTGGCTGCAATCAGGGTCATTGCGCCGATGACAGGCAGAGTTGGCCGTCCAACCTGTTCAACCTTGTCGCGAAAAAGGCTTGCTGCAGTCACAGCGCGTGCACGGACGAGCGGAGCGATCGAAAAGAGCAGGGCGATCAGCAACCCATAGATCGCGCCAAGGGCCAGCGGAACCGGATATAGATCAAGGCGCGGCGTCACCGGAAGCAGCTTTCCTGCAAGCGCCGCGACGGTCCACGGCACCAAGGCGCCTGTCACGAGACCTGCAACGACTGCAAGCGCCGCGACGACGCCTATCTGGATGAGATAGGTCTGAAAGATCGTGCGCGAAGAGGCACCCAGAACCTTGAGCGTCGCAATGCTCTCTCGCTTTCCGTCAAGCCAGGATGCGACGCCATTGCCAACTCCGATTCCTGCAACCGCAAGCGCCGTCAGTCCAATTAGCGCCAGAAACTGGCCCAGCCTTTCAATGAAGCGACGTGTTCCGGGCGCGCCGTTGCTGCGATCGCGAAACTCCCAGCCAGCGCCGGGGAACTGTTTTGACAGCTTTTGTGTCGCCTTGGCGGGGTCGATGTTGCCAGCGACCCTGACGCGATAGCGACTGGTGTAGAGGCTCCCCGGCTGGATGAGCGCGGTCGCATCGAGCCCTGCCTTGTCCGTCATCACGACGGGGCCAAGTGTGAAGCCTTCTCCAACCCGGTCCGGTTCTTCGGCGATCAGGCCCGCGACGCGAAACCGGGCATCGCCCACGCGAAATTGATCGCCGATCTGCAGCCCGAGCTTTTCGGACAATGCCGGCGCGATTGCGACATCATTGCCGGAGGGTCGGGCGGCGAGTGCGCCGGGCGCCAGCTTGAGCGTTCCATAAAGCGGATAACCGGCGTCGACGCCCTTGAGTTCGACAAGCAGCGATTGGGCGCCATCAGGCGTGATCGCCATGGCTCGCATGCTGACCGTTTCGGACAGCGTTCCCAGCTTCGCAAAGGCAGCGCGCTCCTCATCGGTCGCGTATCGTTGCGCTGCTTCGATCTGGATATCTCCGCCAAGGATGACCTGCCCGCGTTCGGACAATCCGCCAAGGATCGCACTGGACAGGCTTCCAATCCCCGCCAGCGCCGCTACGCCCAGAAACAGGCAGGCGGCGAGCAGCCTCAGGCCCGCTTTCGAACCACGCAAATCACGCAAGGCAAGCCGAATGGCTTCGTTCACTGGATGCCGGCCCGATCCGCCACGATCCGACCGTCCTGCATTTCGACAATACGCCCGCAACGTGCCGCAAGCGCCGCATCATGGGTTATGACAAAAAGGGTTGCACCGGTATCGGCCTGTCGCGCGAAAAGCAGGTCCATAATCGCTGCCCCTGTCGTCGCATCGAGATTGCCGGTTGGTTCATCCGCAAATAGGATCTCCGGAGGCGGAGCGAGCGCCCGCGCGATCGCCACGCGCTGCTGCTCTCCACCCGAAAGCTGGGCCGGGTAGTGACCCGTCCGTTCCGCAAGCCCGACCAGTGCAAGTTCTTCGCGCGCACGATCAAACG
>JANNLW010000357.1:0-1917 GCA_031397145.1 Sphingomonadales bacterium
ATTTCCGTATCCACCGACCCATCCCGTTCGCCCAACAACAGCATCGGCCGTTGCATAGATCGGTGTTGCATAGGCGCCCGGAATATCGACCCCGGCGTGCATAGCGGCACCGCCCCGGAATGGATCGGTGCGAATGCCGAAATTGCTCGTAAAGGTCAGGCTCTGGACCGGACGCATCGACGGAATGGCGACGATACCGGCCTGCAGCTGGTCAAGCCGCTTCCAGCTATTGAACAAGGCGCGAAACTGGGGGTCAGCTTGGCCCGGCTTGACCGGTGCAATCTGGGTTCCGGCCGCGACAGGTTCATAAGGCCCGCCGACTCCGGACAGGCTGCGCACACTGAGTCGCTGGGGCGACAGGCCGAGGTGAGAGACCATCTGGGCTGTCTGCTGGTAAAGTGCTTCTGTTGAGGCGCGGACCACGGTCGCCATTGCCATCTGGTCATTCTCGACCGCTCCGAATGCAGCTGCAACCTCGGCATCGACTGACTTTGTATCGAAAGTGAGCATGGCGCCAAGCTTGGCTGGATCACCTTCACCTTTGAGCATCGCTGCCAGGAAAGCCTGCCGCGCTTCGAGCTTTGCGGCATGTTGTTTTGCAGAAGTGCGGATCACCGAAACCTCGGACTGGAGCGCATCAACCCGGCTTTCCATCATTGCCACTTCGGACTGGCGCGATGCAAATTCGGTGATGGCCCCTGAAATTGCAGGGACGCCGACGACAAATTGGGTCAGTCCGAAGGCTGAAAGAGCGCAAACGAAAGTTGCGAACGAAGCAAAGAGGAATTGAGCCCGCGACGAGATATGAACGCGACGCATTGCGTTGCCATCATGCACGAACAAGTCCCTCGCACGAAACAACTCACGAAATTTGGGCAACGGCCCAGACCTATTCGACAACAGCAAAGAACCCATGATTCCCCCGACGACCCGATACTCGGACGCGTCGTTTACGACCCGACGCTATGTGATGCAGATCACTGGGGCAGTGTTTCAGGCGACGCAAGGGAAGCATAAAATTCGCGGGGCAGACCGGCTTTTGCGCGCGCTGAGTCGTTGAAAGGAGGCTTTAATCGGCCTTTAAAATACGTCCGGACGAGCAGTTGCCACTGTTCGCTGGCCTCAATTTCCGCAGATTCGCAAAGCCTGGAAAACCAGTAAGATCCAACGCAGACATGGCGGATCTCGTCGAAATATATCCGCTTGAGAATGGCAGCGCTCCGCAGATCTCCCGTCGCCTGCAGTCGCGCGATCGTCGCCGGACTGACGTCAAGGCCGCGCGCCTCGAGCACCATCGGGACGATCGCGAGTCGCGCAAGGACATCGTGGGATGTCGCCGCCGCGGCCTCCCATAATCCGTCGTGCGCGGGCAGCGCGCCATAATGGCTGCCCATCGCAACCAGCCGACGGTCGAGCAGCGCAAAATGCATCGCCTCATCAGCACCAACTGACAGCCAATCTGAGACAAATTCCCGCGATTGTCCGGCCCCAAATCGCCCCGCTGCGTCGAACGCCAAGTCGATCGCCACGAATTCGATATGGGCAAAGGCATGGAGCATCGCGATCCGGTTGGCCGCCGAGCCGCCCTTGCGACGCTGCGGCATCTGCGTGGGGGAGAGCAGTGGAGGCGCATCGGGCCGGGCAGGACGATCGGGCATGGCCGTATCGAACTCATGCGCCAGTCTCCCCAAACGCCAGTCCCGCGCTACCGCCCGGGCGCGCATTGCCTTGGTTCGAGGGTCCGCAGTCAAAAGGACAGCACAAATGGCCTTGGCAATGCTGGTCACAGGCCGAGCTGCGCCGCCTTGAACATGTAAATCAGCCCGATACCGGTCACGATCCAGGCGGTCCAGCGCTTGAAATCCACATCGGAAATACGGTCAAGCACCCAGCCACCGGCAGCCGTGCCGAGCATGG
>JANNLW010000435.1:0-8795 GCA_031397145.1 Sphingomonadales bacterium
CAACATCCAATGGCTCATCTGTCCTAAGCCAATCTCCGTCGGATTCAGCCAAAATCACCTCTTCCCCAAATCCCCCAATCCCACAGTCCCGCTCGCCATCTCCATCATCCGGTCGAGCGATTTCTTCGCCGCCAGCCGCAATCCTTCCTCGATTTCGATGCGTGGCTGCAGATCGCGAAGGGCCACATACAGTTTCTCCATCGTGTTGAGCGCCATATAGGGGCAGATGTTGCAGTTGCAGTTTCCGTCTGCGCCCGGTGCGCCGATGAATGTCTTGTCCGGCATCGCCAGTTCCATCTGGTGGATGATGTGCGGTTCGGTCGCGACGATCAGTGTATAGCCGGGCATCGTCTTGGCATAGTTCAATATGCCGCTGGTCGATCCGACATAATCGGCATGATCGAGGATATGTGCCGGGCATTCGGGGTGCGCGGCCACCGGTGCGCCGGGGTGCTGGGCCTTGAGCTTGATCAGTTCGGTTTCGGAAAACGCCTCATGGACGATGCACACGCCAGGCCAGAGCAGCATATCCCGCCCGGTCTTGCGCGCGAGATAGCCGCCGAGATGCTTGTCGGGCCCGAAGATGATCTTCTGGTCCTTCGGCAATCCTGCAAGGATTTTCTCCGCCGAAGACGAGGTGACGATGATGTCGGAGAGCGCCTTCACCTCGGTCGAGCAGTTGATATAGGTCAGCGCGATATGATCGGGATGGGCCTCACGGAAGGCCCTGAACTGGTCTGGCGGGCAGGACTCTTCGAGGCTGCACCCGGCATCGAGATCGGGGAGGACGACGATCTTTTCGGGCGAAAGAATCTTCGCCGTATCAGCCATGAACTTGACGCCGCAAAAGGCGATCACCTCGGCATCGGTCGCCTGCGCCTTCCTTGAAAGCTCGAGCGAATCACCAACGAAATCGGCGATGTCCTGCAATTCGGGTCGCTGGTAATAATGGGCGAGGATCACGGCGTTGCGCTCCTTGCGCAGCTTGTTGATTTCCTCGCGCAGATCGACGCCGCTCAATTTTCCGGAATGGACGCTCATTTCAAATCCTCAAAAGCCACGCCCGCTTCTACCTCTGCCGGGTCGCGTGGCATAGCAAAACCGTCTCGCACCAGGCAAAGGCAGGCTTGTCGCATCCAAACCTGCCGCAATGCCGTAAATGTTGAACAGACATTCCGATCCGAGGCAAAACCATGACCAAAGCCGGAGCCATGCATGAACTGGGGGCGCTTTCGGCCCGATATGAAACATCAGGCCGGGGCCCGGGCACGGTTTCGAGCGGGCGGGGCGATGCGGGAGGGGTCTCCTACGGCAGCTATCAGCTTGCGTCGAAACTTGGCCGGCCTGAGGAATTTCTCGCGCGTGAAGGGGCACGCTGGCGCGTGGAGTTTGGTGCGGTGCGGTCAGGGATACCGGCCTTCAGTCGCATCTGGAAATCGGTTGCTGCGCGTGAGCCACAGGCATTCCAAACGGCGCAGCACGGCTTTATCAAGCGCACCCATTATGACGTGCAGATTGCTCATGTGTTGGGCAAGACGGGCGTTGATCTGGAGCGGCGCAGCAACGCGGTGCGCGATGCGATCTGGTCAACGGCTGTCCAGCATGGGCCGAAGAACGCACTGGTTGTCCGCGCGATGGGCGGCGTCAGTCCGGACGATCATACGCTGCTGATCGCGCTCTATGCCGAACGCGGCCGGCGCAAGGCTGATGGCAATCTAGTCCATTTCAGCCGGAACAGTTCCGCAGTCCAGGCGGGTGTCGCTGCCCGTTTCCGCTCCGAGCTAAAGGATGCTCTTGCGATGCTTGACGCCGCTTCCGGCTAAGTTGCGACACTCCATTGATCGCCGCATTCCGAAACAACCCCGCGATCGCGCAAGTCAATGAGGTGCGCGAGGACCGACCGGCCAGCCGCACCGTGAAGCCGGATATCGATCCCCTTGTACATTTCCTTCACCATATCGGGGATCACTTCCACGCCGCGTTCGAGCAGGCGCAATATCTGCCCCTCGCGTTGCTTGCGGTGGCCCATCATGCCGCGCACCAGCCGCTTCGGGTTTTCAACGGGCTTGCCATGGGCGGGGTAATAGGTCGTGTCGTCACGTTCCATCAGCAGGGCAAGGCTGACCATATAGGCGGCCATGTCTCCGTCGGGCGGAGAAACGACCGTGGTTGACCAGCCCATGACATGATCGCCCGAGAACAGGGCCTTTTCTTCCTCGAGCGCGAAGCAGAGGTGATTTGAGGTGTGTCCGGGTGTCGCGACCGCGCGCAGCGTCCAGCCGGGGCCGGTAACCGTTTCGCCATCCTTCAGGATGCGCTGGGGATTATAGCTCGGATCGAAGCCAGTGTCCGCTCGAGGGCCATCGTCCGAGAGGACCAAGGGAGCACAACCAATGATCGGTGCACCGGTCTCGGCGGCAAGCGGAGCGGCGGCGGGCGAATGGTCCCGGTGCGTATGCGTACACATGATTGCCACAATCCGCTCCTTGCCAAGGATGCGGACCAGTTCGCCGACATGCGCCGGATCATCTCCCAGCGGGCCTGGGTCGATCACCGCCACCTCGTCGGTCCCGATGATATAGGTTTGCGTGCCGGTATAGCTGAACGGCGATGCATTGCGTGCAAGCACCCGCCGGATCAGCGGAGTGATCTGTTCGGCAATGGCATAGGGTTCATTTGAAAGATCGGGCGCGTCCATAACGTGCATGTGGCGGCAGGCGCGCGCGTTATCAAGCTACTGCTTCGAATAAGCTATTGGTGCATTTATCGGCGCGGCATTACGGTTGGTCGAAGCCAGCGCGATACCCGCTCCCACGATCGTGAGTGTAGCAGCGACAGCTAGCCCAAACCATCCGGCGTACGAAATTCCGTGCCAGCGGGTCATGGCTTGCTCCTCCTATTGCAGTGTTGGTGCTGGCAGCGGTCGAACCGAAGCAATATGGCGGTCGAGTGCGGCAAGGACGTATGCACGCGTCTGGGTGGGCAGCATCGGATCGTGTTCAATCTGGTCGCGCGCCGACTGCAAGGCGTCGATCATCTGGGCACGGCCCATTCGTGCCCCGTCGCCGCACACCATGATCCGCATCTGCTCACGCCCTTTGGCACCGTCGGCATTGTCGAATGATATGACGCTGCCGTCGCTCTTGTTGGAACAGCTGATTGCCATTGAGGGCACAGCCACGGCGCGCGCTGCTTCGGCTCTGCGCACGGCGATTGCGGCTTGAGCTGTTGCCTCCCGACCATTCTCGCGCGCTTCGATCATCGCGTCCTGCGCGCTGGCCCGGCCTTCTGCCTCGGCAATTTGCGCTTCGACACGGGCCTTCTCAGCGTCAGCATGAGCGGCCTCTGCAATCTTCGCGGCCTTGGCGCGAATCCGGTCGACGGCATGAGCATGAGCATCGGGGCAGTTTTTCTCATCATGGGCGGCAGGCGCAGAGATTTTGATCAGTTCCGACCTTTCGACAATTCCGCCGCCCAGCACGAGCGCATGTGGCGCCTCGATCGCGGGTTCAAACCCCTCGGGAACTCCGCCCGACGCGGTAATGGCAACCCCGCCCAAGACAAGGAAGGCCGCAAGTGCTGCCCCCGGCCGGGCGAGTCGGCTATCGGCCTGACCCGAGATGATCCTGCGCAATCGCGCTTTCAGGGTCGTGGTCGCGCCCATCGCGCATACGGCGAGCGGAACACGGCCCATAGCGGACTTGAACAGCGCCGAGCCATAGGCATGGCGATCCTCGGCGGAGGCACCCGTCAGGACAATTGCATCGCAGGCCGCTTCCTGATCAAGCCGGAAGGCACGGTGGGCAATATGGGCTACAGGGTTCCACCAGTGCAGTGCAAGTATGGTCAGTGCGGCAAAATTCACCGGAATATCATGGCGATCATGATGGGTCAGTTCATGGGCCACCGCGAGCCGTTGTTCGACCGCATCGTAGCGATGTTCAAAATCCTCCGGGACGATCACGGATTTGCCGAAAACGCCCAGAGCGATCGGTGACGAGACCGCCGGACTGGCCGTCACCGGAATCTTGCCCGCATCGAACAACGCACGGCTCTCTTCGGCTACATCCCGGGAAAAGCGAATATAGCTCAACCAGTGCAGACCGAAAAAAAGAACCGCACCGCCCAGCCAGATCGTAAGGGATGCAATCAGCCAGGCGGTGCCACCCCCGGTTGTGATGGCCGACTGGAGGGAAGGGGATGAAGCTCCCGCCAGCACGACCACCACGTCCTGCACAGCCGCGCCCTGATCGCCGAGCCAGTCGGCGGGCAAGGGCGGCAAGACCATGCGTAAAGCGGGTGCAAACCATAAAAAATAGGCCGCCCGCGCGCCAAACCGGTTTGCCACAAAGGGACGGATCGCCAACACGAGGAGCATCAGCCCGGTCGTGGCGACAAGTGTTTCTGCAATCCATTGCGTCATGACTTGAGCTCCCTCAACAACGCTTCAATCTCCGAAATGTCTTGCGCTGTAAGCGCTTCCTGTTCGGCGAGGTGGGCGACCAATGGCGAAAGCCGCCCGCCAAACAACCGGTCAACCAGCCGCCGGGATTCCCCCGAAACATAATCGGCGCGTTCGATGAGCGGGCGGTAAAGAAACCGGCGTCCCTCGGATTCGGCCGCGAGCGCTCCTTTGGCGAGGAGGCGGGACAGCAGCGTCTTGACCGTGGGCAGCGTCCAGCTCTGGCTGTCGGTCAGCCGTTCTGCAACAACATTGGCGGTGAGCGGAGCGTCCGCCCACAACACTTCCATCACCGCATGTTCAGCGTCGCTGATCCGTTCCGCCATCGCCCAGTCTCCATTCGATTACAAATGTAATCATTGAAGCTGAACGGTGGATGAATGGGGGAGGGAAGGGCTGCTTGCGACAACTCGGCTGTCATTCCGTGACCGACCCATCCGGACATCCGCGAGAAATGATGAAGCGCCTTCTTGGCAGGCGTTTGTAGTGGCTCGTCAATACTACGGGTTACTCGCACCATCGGTGTTGAAGATGTCTGCTGCGACCATCCACTGGCCATCAATGTTCCGCCAGACCACGACGTACTTACCAACGTCCTTCGTCGGGCCATTGGGGCCAGTGAGCGACAGCAAATAGGTCCCTTGATCGAGAGCCATGTCGCCGCCTGAAGCAACCGCAATTTTATCGGCTTTGAAGGTCAACCCGAACCCCGGCATCTGCATAAGCCCGCCCCAAGCCTTCTCAAGTGCCGACTGACCTTGTGCGATTGGAGCGCCTGGCGCCATCATTGCCCCATCAGAGGCATACAGCTTGGATACCGCAGCCGCATCGTGATCACGGATCAGTGCGAGCCATCTCTCATTGGTCTTGCGTATAGCTTGCTCGTGCTCCGCGGCCTTGTTGTGGGTTGAAGTTTTCGACTCGGCGCTTGAGCCCCAGCCTAAGAGCAGCACACTAAATCCCGACAGAAAAGCACATTTAACTCTCAGCATATCACATTCCTCCTTTGCTCCTGCGAAAATGTCATGGGTTGCGCACGAGCGCAAACGAGACTTTCCGTTTCGGGAACTTGCTGAGTGTCATCCTCGGATGTCCGCAACCCACAACGAAATTGCCACTCCCGTGTGCGTGGCAACCCAAGCCGGTTGGAGTTCTGACTTTCGATGCAGGACTCCATCGAGCCTTGTTATGAGTCAAGCTGCCCCGGCAAGGGTTCCGCCGATGGCATAGGCATTGGCCTCATGCTAAAATTGGGGTTCAGGCCTTGGGCGGCCAGGGGATGAAGCTCGACGTCCGCCGGATATACTCCTCATATCCAGGCCGTTTCTTCTTGAGGCTATATTCCAGCATCGGCACGCCGCTCAGACGGGTCAGGAGCCAGGTGAGCAGGATTGGCCCCGGCAGCGCCCAGAACCCGATCGACGTTTCCGCCGCGATCAGCCAGAGGCCCCACCACACACAGGCATCGCCGAAATAATTGGGATGTCGGGTGTAGCGCCACAGGCCGGTGTCGAGCACTTTGCCCTTGCTCGCTGGATCGGCCTTTAAGCGGCGCAACTGCCAGTCCCCGATCGTTTCGAAACCGATGCCGATCAGCGCGAGGCATTTTCCGGCAAAGGCCAGCCAGCCGGTCTGGGCCGGTTCGGCGGCAAGCTGACCAAGCTGGGCGGGCAGGCAGACGATAAACAACAACGGCGCCTGCATCAGGAACACCAGAATCAGCGACGATTTGGCGAATGACCAACCTCTCTTTTCCATCGCACTGCCCAAAATGCGCCGGTAGCGCGGGTCTTCCCCCTCCGCTCTCCAGCGCGTGTAGAGATGGAGCGAGAGGCGCAGGCCCCAGATGCCGGTTAGCGCGAGGATAAGGAATTTGCGTTCTGGCGAGCCGTCATGGGCCTGCACAAAGGTTGAAATGGCAAGCATCACCATCCCGAACGCCCAGAAGCTGTCGATGAAGCTGACATCGCGGATACGGACCGAAATCGCCCACAGGACGACGATCGTGATCACCAAAAGCGCGGCATTGATGGCAAGAATTTCGATCATTGGAATAGCCTCCGTTACCAGATGCTATTCACTGATATCAGCAAAGGCCAGCGCTTGATGCACGACCAGCCTTGCCCCAGACATCGGGCGGCTTAGCGAACGCGCGGACCACCGAACGGAAGCGGCGGGGGCGGGCGCCGGTCACGGCGTGGCATCTGCGCCTGATAGGCATGGCCACAATGTGCGACGCAATAGGGGAACCCGGGGTTTACCTTATCGCCGCAGAAATGAAAATCGGGCTCGCCAGGGTGACCAAGAGGCCATTTGCAGATCTTTTCGCTGAGATCGAGCAGGCCAGTCCTGTCTGCAAATTCGGGCGAGATCTTGGCAGGCACAAGCCGGCGCGGAGGTGCAGGCGTTGCAGGGGGAGCTTGGTCGCCGGGCCCTTGCCTCAGAAAACCACCCGGGCCGATCGAGCGCAATTGCGCGCCGGTTGGGGCATTTGGCTGGGTCGGGACAGGTTGGGGCGTGCTTGCGGGCGTCGCCGTGCGTGGAGCCAGGGCGGGTGCGCGAGGCGGGGGGGTGGCCACCACAGGCTTGGCTCTTGCAGGGGCCGCTCTGCGCGATTCCAATTTTGACCCATCGGCATCAGTGCCCTTCACGGGCGAAGGGCGTGACTGAAGGTCAAGCCGGTGGGCTTTTCCGATCACTGCGTTGCGGCTGACGCCGCCAAGTTCTTCCGCGATCTGGCTCGCGGTCATTCCTTTTTCCCACATCGACTTCAATTTATCGATGCGCTCTTCCGTCCAGGACATGCGTTACCCTTGTCATTCCAAAACCGCACTTGCAGCAAGCGTCTGGTGCCGATAGGCGATCAGGCGATGAACAGCGAGTCCGAAATCGGCATTATAAGCGAACCCGGCGTCCCCGTGATCAAACGGGTCAACTGGGGTGGCTTGAAGACCCTCTATATCAAGGAGGTGAGACGATTTTTCAAGGTCCACCTCCAGACAATCTGGGCGCCCGCGCTGACAACCCTGCTTTACCTTGTCATTTTTACCGTCGCAACCGGACGTGGCGGACGGATGGTGCTGGGCGTTCCGTTTGCCGATTTTATTGCGCCGGGGCTGATCATCATGGGGATGATGCAGAATGCCTTTGCCAATTCGAGCTTCTCACTGCTGGTGGGAAAGGTCCAGGGGACGATCGTCGATTATCTGATGCCGCCGTTGTCCAGCATGGAACTTCTGGTCGGGCTCGCGGGCGGAGCGATCACCCGCGCGCTGATGGTGGGGATTACAATCTGGGCAGCAATGCTCCTCTGGCCAGGCGTCCATATTCTGCCGACGCATATTTGGGCGGTGTTCTGGTTTGGCCTGCTCGGATCATCGATGCTGGCGCTCATGGGGGTGTTGACGTCGATCTGGGCCGAAAAATTCGATCATGCGGCTGCGATCGGCAATTTCGTCGTCGCCCCGCTCGCCCTGTTGTCGGGAACCTTCTATTCGGTTGACAGCCTTGCCCCGCCATTCGTCGCGATCAGCCACCTCAATCCCTTCCACTATGCCATTTCAGGCTTCCGCTATGGTTTTATTGGGACGTCGGACATTCCGCTTGGGGCGGGATCGGCGTTGCTCGTGGCGATCAATCTGGCACTGGGATTGATTTGCTATCGGGCATTGAGCACCGGGTGGAAGCTGAAGAATTAGGGCAGGGGTTGTCGCGCCCCAGTACGGGCGGTATAAGCCGGTTCCGCGTCAAGGTGGCCTGTCCGGGCCGCCTTTTTGCGTTTTGGCTGAAATGAAAGGACCGATCCGATGACCATCACCCCGCTCATGCCCGTCTACCCGCGGTGTGGTGTGCGTCCGGTTCGCGGCGAAGGCTGCTATCTGATCGGCGAGCGTGGTGAACGCTATCTGGATTTCGCGGCCGGTATCGCGGTCAACGCGTTGGGTCACGGCCATCCCCACCTGACCAAGGCGATTCAGGAGCAGGCGGCGACGCTGATGCACGTTTCCAACCTCTACGGTTCGCCGCAGGGCGAAGCATTGGCGCAGCGGATCGTCGACAACAGCTTTGCAGACACGGTGTTCTTTACCAATTCGGGCGTCGAGGCGATCGAATGCGCGATCAAGACTGCACGTCGTTATCACTACGTCAATGGCAACCCGCAGCGGCACAAGCTGATCACGTTCAAGAACGCCTTCCACGGCCGCTCGATCGGCGCGATCAGTGCCACCGACCAGCCAAAGATGCGGGACGGCTTCGAACCGCTGCTGCCGGGCTTCGACTATGTAAAGTTCAACGATCTCGAAGCCGCGATTGCCAAGATCGACGGGGAGAC
>JANNLW010000439.1:0-4359 GCA_031397145.1 Sphingomonadales bacterium
GGCGAGGATGGCTTCTGTGAGGGTCGAACCCGAACGAAACATCCCGCAAATAAATAGCGGCACCCCGGTCGACGAGTCCGCGTCGCCAGCCGGGCGGGCAGGAAAAACCCTGATCAGGTCGTCGACCAGCCTCTGATGGGCTTCCGGATTATACCGATAGCCCGGCGGTGTTGCCTGACGCATCGTGCTGTTTGCAGCGACCAAGGCCGCGAACGCATCGTCATAGTCGCCCAGCGCGTCGAGCGCGTGGCCGAGGGCAAAACCGATTTCGGCGCGATCATCTGCTTTTGCCGATCGGGTATTCAATGCTGATTGAAGGACCGGAACCGTTTCCCGGGCCTTGCCTTGGAAAATGTCAATCATTGCAATGCGTCCAATCGCCCGCCCGTTTGCAGGCTCGATCGTCAGCACTTTCTGGTAGGATGAGCGGGCCTGTTCCGGCTGGCCAAGATCCTCCTGCAGATTTCCCAGATTGAGCAAGGCAGCGATGAAATCCGGGTTCAACTGCAGCGCGGTGTCCAGTTCCACTTTGGCTTGACCAACCTGGTCCAGATGTTCCGAAAGAATGACGGCCAGATTCAGGTGCACCTCCTCCGGGCGTTCGATGCCGTTGGAAAGCGCCATGCGATACGCAGTGATTGCTGCATCAAATTGCCGTTTGCATCTGTAAAGATAGGCCAGGTTGTACCAGGCATCGGCAAGGATTGGGTTGAGCGAAACCAGTTGCTGATACGTGGCAATGGCATCATCCAGCCGTCCGTTCGACATGAAAATTTCTGCCGTGCGCGACAAGTTTCGTTCTTGTTCGGCAGATTGCATCACCGCTCTTTCACCTCGTGCTTCGGGACGCGTGAAACAAAGCTCCATCCCCGATTGTTTCTTCGCCGCAGTCCCGCGTCGGGTCAACCGCCATTGCAGCAGCATCGCGAGAGTGTTGCGGAGTTGCTTGCGCAGCCTAAATGAAAATGCGACGAGATTGTGAGGTTGAGAGGAAAGCAGCGTGTCCAGTCCACAACTGACCAAGATGTTTGAGGTCGCGCTGGCCGCACAGCGGCGCGGCGATTCCAAAGGTGCAACGCGCGCATTTGAGGCGATACTTGATCAGGAGCCCGGCAATCCAAAAGCGGCCAATTCGCTGGGGATGATCGCACTTGAGAGTAGTGATTTCGCTCGGGCTGAAAAACTGTTCGTGCGCGCGGCAAAAGCCGATCCTCGCGAACCGGCGCTCTGGATAAACGTCGCAAAGGCGCAACGGTTGCAAGGCGATGACGCCGGCGAACGCGCCAGCCTCGAAGCGGCGCTTGCCCTCGACCAGCGTCATTTCATGGCATTGCTGCGCAAGGCCGAGTTGCTGGAACGCCTCGACGAGCGCGCGAATGCCGCGCAGGCGTGGCAGGGGGTTGTGCTGCTCGGCGCGCAGGCTGGCGAACTGCCGCCCGGTATTCTCGAGGCGGTCAAACATGGCCAAGCCTATCTCGATCAGCATCAGCGCGAACTCTCTTCCGCTCTCGACATTGGGCTGGCCGGCGCGCGCGATGGCCTGTCCGGGGCGGAATTGCGTCGTTTCGACGCTTGTATCGATACGATGCTCGGCAAAAGGCGAGTTTATGCCAACGAATGCCACGGCGTGCATTTCCCCTTTCTCCCGGCAGACGAGTTTTTCAACCGTGACTTTTTCCCGTGGATGGCCGAACTCGAATCGCAAACCGACGTGATCCGTGCGGAAGTGCGGGCGCTTGCGGAGAAAGGGAATCAGGGCTTCAGGCCCTATGTTTCGCAGGATTCCGGGACCCCACAAAACAAATGGAGTCCGCTTGACCAATCGCTTGACTGGGGCGCCCTGTTCCTTTGGGAATATGGCGTGCGCAACGCGGATGCCTGTGCCCGATGCCCGGGAACGGTTGCTGCGCTTGAGCGAGTCCCACAGTCCGACATTCCGGGCCGCGCGCCGACCGCCTTTTTCTCGGTGCTTAGACCGCGCACCCATATTCCGCCGCACACCGGTGTGACGAATATCCGGACGATCATCCATCTGCCTCTGATTGTACCCGAAGGGTGCCGCTTCCGGGTAGGTGGGGAAACGCGCGTCTGGCGCGAGGGACAGGCCTTTGCCTTTGATGATACAATTGATCACGAAGCCTGGAACGACAGCGACGAAATGCGTGCCGTGCTGATCTTCGACGTCTGGAATCCCTATTTGAGCGAAGCGGAGCAGCGATTGATAAGGCTGATGTTCGAGACAACCGATGCCACTGGCCTCAATCCCGCTGTCGAGACGGGCGCTGGACTTTAGCGCTTTTGCATCCGGCGCATCGCTCGCTAGAGTATCATCAAACAGAATCGACAGGACAGGACAGGAAACGCAATGCTTGGAGGAATGCAGGATTGGTCTTTGCGGGTGACGCATCTGATCGATCATGCCGCGCGCGAATGCGGCACACGGGAAATCATTACACGCTGGGCCGATGGCACGATCGAGCGAAGCAACTGGGCGGGCGTGGCCCATGATGCGCGACGGCTGGCGCAGGGCTTTACCGCGCTGGGGCTGAATCCGGGCGACCGGGTCGCGACGCTTGCGATGAATCACCACCGGCACCTTGCAACCTGGTATGGCGCAATCGGCTTTGGTGGGGTGATCCATACCGTCAATACGCGGCTGTTCGATGAAGACCTGATCTACATCATGAACCATGCCGAGGATCGGGTGCTTTTCTACGATGCGCAATTCCAGGCCACGGTTGACAGGCTCAAGCCCCATCTGACCACGATCAAGCATTTCATCCTGTTCGACGATCCCGCCGGATACCCGGCCTTTGTTGCCGCTCAAGACGGGAATTTCGAATGGTATGATGGCGATGAACGCGATCCGTGCATGCTCTGCTATACCAGCGGCACCACGGGCAATCCCAAGGGGGTGCTCTATCAGCACCGTTCGACGATGCTGCATGCGATGGCCGAAATAGCGCCCAGCGTGTTCGAGCTTTCGGCGACGTCCGTCCTCCTGCCCATCGTCCCAATGTTTCATGCGGCAAGCTGGGGCCTGCCTTTTGCCGGAGCCGCTGCGGGCGTGAAGTTCGTCTTCAGCGTGACCAACGAGGCGCCCATATTGCATGCCCTGATGATCGACGAAGGCGTGACCCATTCCGCCGGTGTGCCGACCGTATGGCTCGCCATGTTCCAGCATCTCGACACGAGTGGTGCGGGGCTGGGCAAGTTGAAGCTTGTCACGATTGGCGGCTCGGCGGCACCGCGCGCAATGATCGAGCGGCTGATGGGCATGGGGGTTCGCGTGTCGCATGCCTGGGGGATGACCGAGACCTCTCCGATCGGGACAATGGGGGCACCGACAGCCAACTGGGACGATCTTTCGTTCGACGAGCGCGTCGATGTCGTGTGCAAGCAGGGGCGGGTGCCCTTCGGTGTCGAGCTGCGCATCGTCGATGAGGACGGGAACGTCTCGCCGCGCGACGGCGTCACTTCGGGGCGGCTCCAGATCCGTGGCCCCTGGGTCATCCAGCGCTATTTCAGGGCCGAGACCGAAGCGACCGAAGCAGGCCAATGGTTTGATACCGGCGATGTTTCGGTTCTGCATCCCGATGGGACGATGCAGATCACCGATCGCGCGAAGGATGTCATCAAATCGGGCGGCGAATGGATCAGTTCGGTTGAGCTCGAGAATATTGCAGTTGGCTGCCCCGGTGTGGCCGAAGCCGGAGCGATCGGCATTGCGCACCCCAAATGGGATGAGCGACCTGTGCTCATCGTCGTGCGCAAGCCCGGTGCCGACTTGAGCGAGGCGGATGTGAAGGCCTATCTCAAGGACAAGATCGCCAAATGGTGGATGCCCGACGCGGTTCTCTTCGTCGATGAACTGCCGCACACTGGCACGGGCAAGATCCAGAAGACCGCGCTTCGGGCGCAGTTCAAGGATTTCAAGCTGGAGGCCTGACATGGTTGAAGACCGTTTCGTTGATCCGTCACGCGAGAATTTCGACGCGTTCAAGGCGCTGCCGCGCGACACGGTGATCCACATGCTCAACCTGCTGCGCTTTCGCGACAAGGCTGAATATCCGGCGGATCACGCCAATGCGGGCAAGGGGTTGAGTGGGCGCGAGGCGTATGCCGAATATGGGCGGACGAGCGGAATCGTCTTTGCGCGTGTTGGGGGATCGATTGTCTGGCGGGGATCAATGGAAGCGATGGTCATTGGCCCAACCGACAAGCATTGGGAAATGGCGTTCATTGCCTATTATCCGAATTCAGCGGCGTTCATGGAAATGATCAGCGATCCTGAATACAAGGTCGCAGTGATCAACCGGCAGGCGGCGGTGCTGACCAGTCGCCTGATCCGCTTCGCGC
>JANNLW010000449.1:0-4932 GCA_031397145.1 Sphingomonadales bacterium
GCGGCCCAACCGGCCGCTTTCAGACATGCCGCCCGGTTTCGATTACAAGCCCTGGACCGAGCAGTTTGACGAAGTCATCGCAGCAACCGATCTGTGCGATGAGGACGAGTTGACGCGATTGCGGGCCTATCTCGACCAGCAACTGATCCATTTGCAGGGCGCCGTGACCAAGCTCGCCAATCGGCTCCAGCGGCGCTTGATGGCCCAACAAAATCGGAGCTGGGATTTCGATCAGGAAGAAGGGATTCTCGACGCTGCCCGGCTTGCCCGAATTGTGACTCAACCCGGCCATTCACTGTCCTACAAGGTTGAACGCGAAACCGAATTTCGGGACACGGTCGTCACGCTTCTGATCGACAATTCTGGATCGATGCGCGGTCGGCCCATCTCGATAGCCGCGATCAGCGCGGATATCATGGCGCGTACCCTCGAACGTTGCGGGGTCAAGACAGAAATCCTGGGCTTCACCACCCGCGCATGGAAAGGTGGGCAGGCCCGTGAATCCTGGCTTGCGGCAGGGCGACCAGCGACACCGGGGCGGCTGAATGACTTGCGCCACATACTCTACAAATCGGCAGATGAGCCTTGGCGGCGGGCAAAAAAGTCGCTTGGCCTGATGATGCGCGAAGGGCTTCTCAAGGAAAACATTGACGGCGAAGCGCTGATCTGGGCGCACAGTCGCCTGATTGCGCGGCCCGAGGAGCGCAAGATCCTGATGGTTATTTCGGACGGCGCACCGGTCGACGATTCAACGCTTTCGGTCAATAACGGCGCCTATCTCGAACGGCATTTGCGGCAGGTGATCGGGTGGATCGAGAACCGCTCGCCAGTCGAGCTTTGCGCGATCGGCATCGGCCATGACGTAACACGATACTATCAGAAGGCGGTGACCATCATGGATGCAGAGCAGCTTGGCGGGACGATGGTGGAGCAGTTAGCTGGGCTGTTCGACAATGAGTAGCCTGCAAGTCCACCGCCACTCTTGCCATTGAAACCCGGTGCGCGATGGCTCTAAGCGATTGACATGGATGCCATACGGACAGACCGGCTGATCCTGAGGCGCGCGGCGTCCGGCGATCTCGCTGCGATGCACGCGGTGCTGAGTTCGCCTGCCGCAATGCGTTACTGGTCGACCCCGCCGCACCGGACGATCAAGCAAACGCGCGACTGGCTGAGATCGATGATGAAAGCATCGCCCACGGTTAGCATGGACTTCATCCTCGAGTATGAAGGCAAGGTGATTGGCAAGGCAGGATGCTGGCGCCTCCCCGAGATTGGGTTCATCCTTCACCCTGACCATTGGGGTCTGGGGCTGGCCCATGAAGCCTTGACCGCGATCACCGACCGGCTTTTTCAGCATTTTCCCATTCCGGAGATCACCGCGGATGTCGATCCGCGCAACTCGTCATGCCTTGCGTTGTTGGAGCGACTGGGGTTCACGCAGACTGGAAATGCATCGCGAACATGGCTTGTCGGCGATGAATGGTGCGACAGCGTCTATCTCGCACTGCCAAGGCCAGGGACGAGCACCGCCAACTGAGTGCGCTCTAAACCATCCGCTCCACCACCAGCGTCACGACCGTCACTACCAGCCCGACCAGAAATGTGCGATAAGCGTATCCCAGAAACCGATACTTCTTCCGGCTAAGCACCTGGCCGTTCTGGTAGATGTCACGCAACATCAGGCGATAAATGTCTTCATCGGTTTTGAGTTGCTGGAGGACTGCATCGGCGAACTCATCCTCGCTCATGGCGGTAAAGGTGCCGAAAAACAGGATGTTGCGGTTTCCGCCAGACGCAGGCTTGGCACCAATCGACGGCAGAATCGCAAACACGGCCAGCATCGCCGAGCAAAAGGAAAACAATGCAAGGACGAGGATCGCAGCCGTAACCCCTTGTTTTCCGGCTTGGCCGACGGAGATTGTGAAAACCACGAATGTGGCGCCCATCAGAATCGACGCCTTCTGGTCTGCCATCTGGCTCAAGGACAGATTGATTTGCTGTGTCGTTCGCACAAGATGCACGGCATTTGGTGAATAGACTGGCTTTTCGTCGGGCATTCCCGAATCCCCTGTTCCGCGTGCCTGATGGTTACACTTGCATGACCGGCGCGGTCTTGCCAAGTCTTGCCGCCTTCCTGCCGCATTCGGATGGAATAGGCGCGACACTTAATCTCAAGGATTTGCCATGACTGACCGGGCCGCCATTACTGAGGCCGTTGCCGCCCAGATTGAACCGTTCAACAAGAAGGGCGTTGAGCTGACCGATGCGACGACATTCCAGCACGATCTGGAATGGGACAGCCTGACCGTGATGGATTTCGTCGCGGCGGTGGAGGATGAATTCGATATCCTCATCACGATGAACATGCAGGCCGAGATCGAAACCGTCGGCCAACTGGTTGATACCGTCGAGAAGCTCCAGTCGAAATGAACGATCTTTTCTCCAAGTTCGACGCGCTGATTGCCGAGCGCGAGGCGCTGATGTCCACCGGGATCCGGGATCCGTTTGGAATTGTACTGGACGAAGTGAAATCGCCCACCGAGGCGGTGATCAAGGGCAAGGATACGATCCTGCTGGGCACCTATAACTATATGGGCATGACCTTCGATCCCGATGTGATTGCCGCCGGCAAGGATGCGCTCGACCAGTTTGGCAGCGGAACAAACGGCAGCCGCTGTTTGAACGGAACCTTTCGCGACCATATGGACGTTGAAGAGGCGCTGAAGGAATTTTACGGCACCAAGTACGCGATGGTCTTTTCGACCGGATACCAGGCAAATCTTGGCCTTGTCTCCACGATCGCGGGCAAGGGCGATTACATCATTCTCGATGCGGACAGCCATGCCTCAATCTATGACGGCTGCTTTCTCGGTAATGCAGAAATAGTGCGCTTCCGCCACAACAGCGTCGAGGATCTCGAAAAGCGGCTTGGCCGCCTGCCACCCGAAGCGCAAAAGCTCGTCATCCTCGAAGGTGTCTATTCGATGCTGGGTGACATTGCGCCGCTCGACAAGATGGTTGCAGTCGCCAAGAAATTCGGGGCCATGGTGCTGGTCGACGAGGCGCATTCGATGGGCTTTTTCGGACCCAATGGCCGCGGCGTCTACGAGGAACAGGGCGTCGAGGCCGATGTCGATTTCGTTGTCGGAACCTTTTCGAAGAGTGTTGGCACCGTTGGCGGCTTCGTGGTTTCGAACCACCCGAAGTTCGAAATCCTGAGGCTGGTCACGCGGCCCTATGTCTTTACGGCCTCACTGCCGCCAAGCGTTGTTGCAACAGCGGCAACGTCGATCCGCAAACTTATGCATGCCGATAACAAGCGCAGCCATCTTTGGGCGAACGTTCACCAGCTGCATGGCGGCCTCAAGAAACTCGGCTTCCGATTACCGACTGAGACGGCCGAATCGGCGATTGTCACCGTCTTGCTCGATGACCAGGAGCAGACGGCGGCTATGTGGAACAAGATGATCGAGCTTGGTGTCTATGTGAACATGGCCCGTCCGCCTGCGACCCCAACCGGAGTTTTCCTGCTGCGCTGTTCGCTTTGCGCAGAACATACGTCTGAACAGATAGACACAGTTCTTGGCCGTTTTGCCGAAGCCGGCCGCGCGGTTGGCGCGATTGCGTGAAAATCCTGGTCGTCGATGATGATTCGCGCATCCGCCAGATGACGGCGGACGCGTTGCGCGATCACGGACACGATGTAGCAGAGGCCGATTGCGGCGCCTCGGCGCTGGCCCAGCTCGACGACGGCATCTCCCTGCTGCTGACCGACGTTCAAATGCCGCGTATGACCGGGCCTGAACTCGCCGATGCCGCACTGGAGCGATTTCCTGATCTTGCGGTCTGTTTCATGAGCGCAGATACGGGACTGATCCCGTTCGAAGCGTTTCGGGGTCGCCCTATCCTCGCCAAGCCATTCACCCTGGCGTTGCTCCTCGCGACGGTCGAGCGTTAACCGCTCGAGCGCAATCTTCAGGCAAACACCGCGCCTACAAGCCCTTCGAACAGCCGGCGTCCATCAGTTCCGCCGTGCGCGGCTTCGATCATCCGTTCGGGGTGCGGCATCATGCCCAGGACATTGCCTTCCGCGTTCAGGACACCTGCAATGTCACGCGCAGAACCGTTCACATTTTCGCCGTAGCGGAACGCCACGCGACCCTCGCCCTCGAGCCGGTCAAGCGTGGCTGTATCGGCGAAATAATTGCCATCATGATGCGCGACAGGGATCGAAAGCAATTCGTCCTGATCATAGCGGCTGGTAAAGATCGACTGGCTGTTCGTCACTGTCAACGCAACGTCGCGGCAAACAAAGCGAATGCCGGCATTGCGCATCAGCACACCGGGTAGCAAACCGACTTCGGTCAAGACTTGGAACCCGTTGCACACGCCAAGCACCGATATGCCGCGTCCTGCGGCCTGAACTACGGCCCGCATGACCGGCGATTGCGCCGCCATCGCCCCTGAGCGGAGGTAATCGCCATAGGAAAATCCCCCGGGAACCGCGACAATATCGAGGCCGTCCGGAAGGTTCGTTTCCCGGTGCCAGACCATTGCAGGCGCTTGCCCCGTTACCTGTTCAAGCGCCACTGCCATGTCGCGATCGCAATTTGATCCGGGAAAGACAATGACGGCAGATTTCATAGCCTATGCCCTTTCGATGCGGTAGTTTTCGATCACCGTATTGGCCAGCAATTTGCGGCACATCTCTTCAACCGCCGCGTCGCCCACCTGATCATCAAGATCAATCTCGATCAGCTTGCCCTGACGAACATCGTTGATGCCTGAAAAACCAAGACCCTCCAGCGCATGGTGAATAGCCTTGCCCTGTGGATCGAGCACTCCGTTCTTGAGAGTGACATAAACGCGCGTCTTCATGGGATCGGCTTTCAGGAAAGGGCGAACGAACTCGCCAGCCCGATACTCACG